>NZ_CAWPAV010000194.1:0-12582 GCF_963885725.1 Proteus sp. G4380 | reverse complement strand
ATACAGAGTTTCAAACATGTCTATCTCGAATTTTATTTATATTACTTAAGCTATTAAGTAAATAGGCTTCTTATTATCAAAAAAACGAAATGCAACTAGATATGTGCAGTTACATATATTAAATGCGTTAAGGATATTATAATGATCCATGCTTTTATTAAAAAAGGGAGCTTTCAGGATTCCGTCAGCCTGATGATAATTTCCCGAAAATTAAGTGAAGCCCCTGAGGTGGAAGAAATTTCCGTCATGATGGGAACACCAGCGAATAAATCTCTCCTTGATGTCACCGGTTTTTGGCATGACATTTTTAACGAAGCGACACCGAATGATATCTGTGTTTCGATTAAAGCTGAATCAGACGATCCCGCTATTATCGAGACTATCTCCAGTGCGTTAGAAGAAGCCTTAGCTGATATTGCTAACGGTCAAAAAAGTGGTAATAAATTAACCACTGTACGTAGCTGGCGTACGGCTAAACAAAAAAGTCCTAACGCTAATATGTTGCTTATTTCTATTGCCGGTGAGTATGCGGCAGAATTAGCTGATATGGGATTAGAAGATGGCTGTAATGTGATGCTATTTTCCGATAACGTCTCTATTGCTGATGAAAAAGCATTAAAAGAAAAAGCCGCCGCTAACGGATTGATAGTCATGGGGCCTGACTGTGGTACGGCAAATATTGCTGGCGCACCTTTAGCCTTTGCTAACATTGCACCGAAAGGCTCTATTGGTATTGTTGGTGCATCAGGGACAGGAATTCAAGAGATCACCTCACAAATTGTATTACAACGCCAAGGGGTTTCTCATGCAATAGGTCTGGGGGGACGAGATCTCAGCGAGCAAATTGGTGGCATTAGTGCTATCACGGCTATTAATATGCTGGCGGCAGATCCTCAAACCCGTGTGATTGCTTTTGTTTCTAAACCTCCCGCGCCTGCAGTACGTGAAAAAATCATTGCAGAAATGAAGCGTCATAATAAACCGATAGTGGCGCAATTCTTAGGAACAACACCAGAGAAATATCAAGACGATAATATCTATTTTACTCGCACCTTAGACGAAACGGCGCGTATTGCGGCTACGTTAGCACGTGTTGAAGATAGTGCTGCTCAGTTACCTAAAGTGACAGGTAAAAAGATTATTGGATTATATGCGGGTGGAACATTAGCGGCAGAATGCGCGATGTTGTTATCTGAGCAACTCAATGTGGCGGTAGATAACGAACATAAGCAAGGTACGATGCTCGATGCACAAGGGCATAAAATTATTGATATGGGCGATGATTTTTATACCCAAGGCAAACCCCATCCAATGATAGATCCTTCTACTCGCAATAAATTTATTAGTGAATTAAGTAATAAGCATGATATTGGCGTATTACTGGTCGACTTTGTGATTGGTTATGGTGCAACGTCAGATCCAGCAGGTGCATTAATTCAAGAAATTAAAAAATTAAATGAAAAACGTGGTGAAGCTAATCCACTGATTACTATCGCCACTATTACCGGTACGCAGGAAGATCCTCAAAACCGTAGTGAGCAACAAAAACAGCTACAAGATGCAGGTATTATTGTGATGGATACCTTGCCAGAAGTCGTACTGTTAGCCAAAGAATTAATCCAGCCACATCCAGTAGAAGCCGCTGCTGAAATTTCACCACTTTTAAATGGGATCTCCGTGATCAACGCCGGATTACGCAGTTTTGCTGACGATCTGCAATCCAGTGGTACGCCTGTTGTTCATTATCAATGGGCACCTGTCGCAGGTGGTAATAAAAAACTGGCTGAAATATTAAAGAAATTGAAATAAGGAATTGCAGATATGTACTCAACTATCGAACAAGCGAATGAAGCAGTTATCGAACGTATCCGTGAAGCCCGTCCTCACTGGTGTGATGTGAGTTTAGCAAAAGAAGTAGTACCAACTTTAGCAACAGGAAAAAAATTACTGCATGCAGGACCTCCTGTAACTTGGCAAGAAATGAGTGGCCCTGTCCGTGGCGCCTGTATTGGTGCTAGCTTATTTGAAGGTTGGGCTGAAAATGAAGCGCAAGCCTTGGCTATGTTAGAGGCGGGAGAGATTGAGTTTATTCCTTGCCATAATGTCAATGCAGTAGGGCCGATGGGCGGTATTACTTCTGCTCATATGCCAATGCTAGTGATTAAAAACCATGTTCACGGTAACTATGCTTACTGCAATATGAACGAAGGTATTGGTAAAGTGATGCGTTTTGGTGCTTATGGTCCTGATGTACAAGAACGTTTGCATTGGATGCGTAATAGCTTAGCTCCGGTATTAAAAGCAGCTTTAGCCACCATTGAGAATGGGATAGACCTTACGGCAATTATGGGTCAAGCCATTACGATGGGGGATGAATTCCACCAACGTAATATTGCAGCTTCTGCACTATTGTTACGAGAGCTGGCGCCAATTCTTAGCACATTGGATTTAGATGTGGCTGAGATAACCAAAGTGACCAAATTCCTCAGTATTACTGACCAATTCTTCCTTAATTTAGCCATGGCTTATTGTAAAGCGGCGATGGACGCAGGAGCACAAATTAAGCAAGGTACGATTGTGACGGTAATGACGCGTAATGGTAGTAATTTTGGCATCAAAATAAGTGGTATGGGTGATCAATGGTTTACAGCACCTGTTAATACGCCACAAGGATTATTCTTCTCTGGTTTTAGCCAAGCAGATGCCAACCCTGATATTGGTGATAGTGCTATTACTGAAACTTTCGGTATTGGTGGTGCGGCAATGGTTGCAGCTCCGGGAGTAACCCGCTTTGTCGGGGCATCGGGTGGTATGGATGCAGCACGTGAAGTGACAGAAGAGATGGCTGAAATCTACCTTGCTCGTAATATGATGCTACAAATACCGACTTGGGATTTCCAAGGTGCGTGTTTAGGTTTAGATGCTCGTCGAGTTGTTGAAACGGGTATTACACCGCTAATTAATACGGGTATTGCTCATAAAGAGCCGGGGGTTGGGCAAATTGGCGCAGGAACGGTACGTGCACCTTTAGGCTGTTTTGAAAAAGCGATAGTGGCACTGGCAGAAGAATTAGGCATTGAAGCTTAATCACGTTTTGTAATAACACGGTCGTCAGGGGGCAATATGCAAATTCAAGCACTTCAAACCAGTCAGCATATCTTTGCTTTTGAAGGTGAGTTTAAATGTGTCGGCATTTATGAACATGCTTTGAATTTTATTTGCCCTCAGCAACGCTTAATCACTTTTCATCGGCAAGGAAGAGGATTAAGCCCGATGGGGTGGCTACTGAAACAAGCCGATTTTGATTCTTTGGCTAAGCAGTGTCATCCCGCTTTGAAAATGCGGATGAAAAACAATCAAATCGCAATCGCAGATAATATGACATTGATTGCCGGTGATAGTGAAAATTTGCGTTTACAAGATAAAGCGACATTAGATTTACGATGGTTAGAGAGTTTTTTTTCTCTATTATCTCCGGTGATAGCGACAGGACTCTATGGGCCATTAAAAAACTATCGTCAAATCGCTCGACTTGATGAAATTAAGTTATTAACAAAGTTATTTTATCATCAATTGTCTGGAAAAGCGGTTAATTGGGCGATGTTTATTGGTAAAGGTCCAGGGTTAACACCGAGTTCAGATGATATGCTGGTGGGAATGTTATTTGCGCATTATTTAGCACAGCCAGAAAAATCGATTGAACATTTTTTTAATGAAACACCACCATTATCGTCATTAACTACGATAGTGAGTCAACATTATTTGGAATACGCCACACGGGGAATATTTTCTACCTATCTTATTCAACTAGGTAAAAAAATAAAAAATAAAGAGATTATTTTTAAAGATATGTTGGAAATACTCTCTATCGGTCATCATTCCGGTGCAGATACTTTACTGGGATTATGGATTGGTTATCAAATTAAACAACAACAGCGTATAGATTAATCTTTTTTTATTAAAAAGAAATTATAAACGTTCGGAAACGGATAATTATGAAAACAATTGTTATTGCTTTAGGCGGAAATGCATTATTACAGCGTGGCGAAATTTTATCTGCTGAAAATCAATATAAAAATATTGAATTAATGTCAGAGACAATTAATAAATTAGCGCAAGAGTACCGTGTTGTTTTAGTACATGGTAATGGGCCTCAGGTTGGGTTGTTAGCATTACAAAATCTTGCTTATCAAGCGGTTCCAGCCTATCCGTTGGATATCTTGGTCGCTGAAAGCCAGGGGATGATTGGTTATATGATGATGCAGAAAATCAATCAAAATAATCCTACGCAAGCAATTACTACAGTAATGACTCGTGTTTCTGTTGATATTAATGATGAGGCTTTTAGAGAACCGAGTAAATTTATTGGTCCTATTTATGAGGAAGCAGAAAAAGAAGAATTAATAAATAAATATCAATGGACATTTAAAAAAGATGGGCAATATTATCGCCGTGTCGTACCTTCACCAGCACCTCAAAAAATAATTGATATAGAGGCAGTAAAGCTTTTATTAGATAAAGGTCATATTGTTATTTGTGGCGGTGGAGGAGGTATTCCAGTTAATAATATAAATAATGAATTTATTGGTAGTGAAGCCGTTATAGATAAAGATTTAACAGCAGCTTTAATTTCTCGTGAGTTAAATGCAGAGCACTTTGTTATTTTAACAGAGGCTGATGCCATTTATAAAAATTGGGGAACACCAGAACAAGCTGCTATTCGTGAAGCAACACCAGAAGAACTTGCACCAATGGCAGTCGCTGATGGCGCAATGGGACCAAAAATCATGGCTGTCAGTGATTTTGTAAATGCCACAGGACAACAAGCTCATATTGGCGCATTACAAAACATTCAACAGGTTATTGAAGGTCAGTCTGGCACTTTAATTTATAAGTCTTAATAACATTCTGTCAGGAGCGTCATTATGAACGATGCACAAGTGAATGAGAGTAAAGGCAAAGTCCCTTATTGGGTCAAGCTGACGATTATTTTCTTTTTTGGTTGGATTGCACTGTATGGTAGCCGTGCCATTGTCGGTCCTTTAATGGTGAATATTGGTGCTGAGTTTGATCTTACCAAAGCGCAACTTGGCTCAATTATGAGTATTTTCTTTATTGGTTATACAGCACTGAACATTCCATCAGGCATAATTGGTGACTATTTAGGTAAGAAAAAAGTCTTAGTCACGGGGGTTGTGCTCTTTGGTGGATTTACCATTATCGCAGGGATGATGCCAACTTATGTCACCTTTATGTTTGCATGGGTGATGGTCGGGGTATTCCAAGGATTCTATTATGGTCCACAATATGGTTTATCTTCAGAAGCTATTCCAAAACATCGTATTACGCTAGGTAGTGCCATTATCAATAGTGGTATGGCGTTTGGTTTATCCATCGGTTACTACATCTCTAGTATTTCTGTCGGTGAGATGGGGATGAGCTGGCGTGCACCATTCTATATTATTGGGGTGCCTATTATTATCATTGGTTTGATGATGTTATGGATAATAAAAGATAAACCTAAAACGAAAGCTACGGATACGGCTCCTGATGCACCAAAACAGAAAACAAAACTGACGTTTAAAGATTTATTTGGTAACCGTAATATTAACCTTGCTTATATTACTATCTTCTGTTCAATCTATGGGTTCTTTGTTTTAGTCACTTGGTTACCCTATTATCTTGAAACCGAGCGTGGTATTACAGGAACACAGATCTCTACCATAGCATCACTCATGCCTTGGTTTGCTATTCCTGGCTCACTCTTATTTAGCTGGTTCTCTGATAAATTAGGCCGTCGTAAGCCTGTGCTATTAATTATGTTACCGTTGTCTTTGGTGGCTATTCTTGCTGTACCTATGTCAGATTCTATGCCGGTACTGATTGGTGCACTGATCTTATACGGGATCGTAGGGAAAATTAGTACTAATCCAGTATTAGTGGCGGTAGTGGCAGATAATTCACCACGCCATGCATTAGGGACATCTTTTGGTGTGTATAACTGTATTGGTATGCTAGGTTCAGTATTTGCCCCTACATTAACGGGTTTTTTATCAGATAAAACAGGAAGTATGGATTCCGGCTTCTATTTTGCTGCTATCCTGATTTGCATAGGTATTGTGGCAAGCTTATTTATTAAAGAAAATCCTGACGCCACAGCGACCAACTAACGCATTAAGTTTAATGTTATCAACAAGGGCAAACTTCGGTTTGCCTTTTTTAGTTAAGGGGATCGTAAAAAGATTGCACACTGGGATGCCCTTGTCGGAACAAATCAACCAGATAGCTGACAACGGCACCTTTTTTATCTTCGCACCAAGCTAGTGATAGGGGAGAATTATGGCGACGATTTTTCACTTCCTTTGCAATAAGTTGTCCACTATCAATCAGTGGCTTACATAGACTTAATGGTAAAAAACCGATCCCGACACCTTTTAAATGACATGCTAGTTTAGTATGTAAATCAGGCACTTTAATTTCATGTTGTCCAGATAGACGCCAAGCGGTGCGTTTGGAAAGATGGCGTGAAGTATCTTCAACATTGACGGCAGAGTATATCCGCATTTGATCATCACTTAATACCCCACTAACATTGGCTAATGGATGATTTGGTGCCACGACAAATTGCCATTGAATTTCCCCCATAGCACAAATATTAATATTATTTTTCAGTGATTCATTACCTGTGACACCAATGGCAAAATGGTAATCTTCATTAATTAACGCGTCCCATACTCCCATATAAACTTGTCGAGTAATATGAAATTGGGTAGAAGGAAAACGCTGGTGCAGGCAGGCTAACATACTGGCCACGGCGGTACGATCATAGAGTAAGTTATTAATAACAATATTAACTTGGTGCTCAACTCCCGCATTCATCTGCTGTAGCTCGATAGGCATTGATTCAAGCCAAACAATCCACTGGCGACATTTTTCTAATAAATATTCTCCTGCCGGCGTTAATGTGACGGTTCTTGTCGTACGATTAAACAACTGTGTACCAATATTCTCTTCTAGGGTTTTGATCCGATAGCTGATGGCCGCAGATGTTTTGTGTAACATCTCCGCCGCTTTAGTAAAGCTTTGGCAATCTGCTACTTGAATAAAAGTACGGATCATCTCTTGATCTAACATATTCTTTTTCCTGATGGTGAAAGAGGTAAAAGTCACATAATGTGTATGGTAAAAATAATCTATTTTTGTGTGATGGATACCTATCACAGTGCAATAGTGGGTATTTTTTATGCTGTCAATCGCTGTTATTTTGGCTTATTTGTTATTATATGTTGTATAAAATTTTTGTTATTTATAGATAAGCGATAAAGGGCATACTAACAAAAAATTTCAGCTAATGATGGGAAAATTAAGATGATCGATAAGTTAATAGTGTGACTGCTTTCACGTTTCACCCATCCTCTTTACTCGTATTAGTATTAAACGAGTAAAGAGACGGAAAGACTAAAACTTAAAATACAGCAGAATAATATAGCACTTACGCGATTTTAAAAGGGTAAGTGAAAAAGAGCAGGTGAGTGAGATTCAGTGCAAAATGAAAGAGTGTAGCAACCCAAAGCCTACCGCTCCACATCCACGCTAAGCCATAAATAATACCTGCCAATGAGGCGAAGATAATGAGTAATATTCCTCCGGCAAAATGGACTAAACCAAATAAAATAGCGGTAATAAATAGCGCGAGATAGGGAGATAAATAGCGAGATAGACTTTGCTGTATGGCTCCTCTAAATAGTGCTTCTTCAGCAAGAGAGACAAAGAAAATATTTGCTAACATAAAGGCGGGTAGCCATTGTGGCAAATGTAATTCAATAGCGAGTCCACCCAATGCCATTGCGAATAATAACAGTGCGGGGATCGCCATAGCCAGTAAAACCCATTGATATTTATTGGCTTTTTTTACTGGTTCCGTTTTAAATAATGTAGGAATAAAAATCATTAAAATAAAAGGGATTAATGCTTTATCGGCATTGAAATAAAAAGAGAAAGGGGGGCTATATTGCCCTAATGGAACATGTTTAATGTAGCGTAAGTTATTAAAACCAGGAATAAAATGAAAAGTTAACCCAACAATAATGGCGATAAATGCAAGAATAACAATAGTAGCAATAAGACGATTTGTTTTGTAATGGCGATATGCACAAGAGAGTAAAATCAAGCTCAATATAACCGGAAGTACATACCAAGTGATAACACCTGTTATAAATGCGCTAATGGTGGTTATAGCTAAAGTAGTAAGTGCAAGTTTGCGATGGAACCCTAATAACAATAAAGATAAAGCAAGAAGTAACCAAGTGATCATAATTATCTACAAAAAAATAAAAAGGAAACGCTAGATTAAAAGATAGTAATAATGTGATCTATGACAATAAGTTAAAAAAAGAAGTGGTCGGATTTCGAGTATGGGATTATTCTTATTTAATATGTTGATTTATAAAAATAAAGCTTAAGTATAGGTATTTTTAATTGAGTTAAAACAAGCGATTAATTACATTGACGATAATAACTCGATGATTTATTTATAGAAATGCTGGTAATAATTTTGCAGATTACCAGCATTTATTCAAAAGGGAATTACACGTAGAAATAGCGAATAACGTGGAAGAAAATAGGGGCGGCAAAGCACAGGGAATCCATTCTATCCATCATACCGCCGTGGCCTTCAATCATAGTACCGAAATCTTTTACGCCACTGTCTCTTTTTATGGCTGACATACATAAACCGCCAGCAAAGCCTGCGAGTGTGATGACTAAAGAGAGTAAAAAAGCAGCCCACCATGTGAAAGGTGTTGCCCACCATAACATCATCCCTATAAGGCTGGCTGAAATAATGCCGCCAAAGAAACCTTCGATGGTTTTATTAGGACTTAATTTCGGTACGATAGGATGTTTGCCAAATAGTTTACCAAACACATATTGTAAAACATCAGAAGTTTGTACCACGATCATCAAAAACAGTAATAAGTTAATATTACGTCCTTCAAAGCCTTCTATCGGTAACATTAATAATGCTGGAGCGTAGCTAAGGCAATAGATAGCTATCATGACACTCCATTGCACTTTTGCCATGCGTTCGAGAAAGTGATGAGTATCTCCGGAAAGCGCCATACGTGTTGGAATTAATAAGAAGGCATAAACCGGAATAAAGATGGCTAGCAAATTATACCATTGCACACCGACGAGAATATATTGGATAGGCAGCACGACAAAGAAACACCAAAAAAGTGCTTCGTGATCACCTCGATGAGTCGGGGTTAATGTAACCAATTCACGTAATGCAAGCCATGAAATTAAGGCGAAGAGGATAACTGAGCCTATTGTTCCAATACTAATAGCGACGGCAGAAATGATACACATGATCCACCAAGCTTTAATTCGAGAATTAAGATTGGTAATGGTTGAGGTAGGACCTTTGAGTGCCGCAAGGATCGCACCAATAATACTGGCAATAATTAAAAAGGAGAATAGCCCGATAAAGATCCAGAGAATTTCATTGTTGATACTATCCATGATGTAACTCCTCTAACGCACTTTTGGCTCTTAATAGAAATTCAGTCTTATCTTCATTTTCATGTGTCGGCTCAATAGGAGGGCCAAATGTGGCACTACAAATGATAGGAACAACAAGCCGAGAGCCTTTAGGAAGTACGCGGTTTAAGTTTTCAAGATAGATAGGGACTAATTGAGCTTGTGGATTGTTACGGGACAAATGCCAAAGACCAGCTTTAAAATCCTGAATAGACTCACCGTTACCTCTTGTTCCTTCAGGAAAAATAATTAGCGATTCACCTTTATCTAAAACAGCCTGCATCAGTGTAAGAGCATTTACTTTCTGAGGTGTAGTTGTTGTTTCACCATTTCCTTCAGTAACATTTGTTTTATTCGCGTGACGTGGGATCAAAACTGCACGAAAGATACGACGAGAAAGATAACGACGTAAACGGTTTTTATTCCAATAATCTTCTGCAGCAACAGGGTGCACAAATGGGCGAATATGGGGGGCAAGTGAAGACCAAATAACTAAACCATCTAGATGACTTGAGTGATTTGCGTAATAAATACAAGGTTTATCTTTCTCAATCGGAGATATTTGTTTGGCTCTGATCCCGGTTAAAAAACGGCAGATAGAGACTAAGACTGATGATATGATTTTTGCATCGAAAGAGAGTTTGCCATTTTTCATTCATCAACTCCTTGTGTTAAATCGCGTAAAATTTGGCGAGTTCTCAAAATGGTAGTAAGTACAGAGCCGAAGATAATGATCCACAGGGAGACTAAACAGAGCCATGCTCCCCATTCAGCGGGAATAAATGCAGAGATAATGGCAATACCGGTTAATAATGCCATTCTATGTTGCTTGGCCATTGGTCCCGTAAAACGCTGTTCTAACCCACAACTACCACCTAATACACGGATATAAGCTGTCATTACCGCAAAGAAAGCGGCTACCCAGCCTAAGGTAATAGCGATAGGAAAAGTGATGGATAAACCATAACCTACACCAATAATAATCAATGTATCAGCTATTCGGTCTGGTAGTTCGTTATAAACGGCACCAGCAGGACTTTTTAATCCGCCTTCAACTGCGACCATGCCATCGAGTAGGTTACAGATAAGTCTACCCTGGATAGCTAATGCACCTAAAATAAGAAGGATTGATTGAAGTAGGCCTTGGGAGTGAGCGAGAGCAAAGTAGAGAAACAAACCGGAGATAGCAGCGAATAGGATACTAAATAAAGAGATCCCATTGGGGGTAGCGCCTTTGCTTTGCAGCCAGCGACTACAGCGAGTTGCCCAGTTGGTTTGTCTTGCTTTTATAGGACGACGATTTTTTTCTTCATTATTCATTTTTTTTACAAAAAAATATTAGTGAGTACACAAGGTATTAGCATAATACGTTTAAGTAAAAAGAAAATGAAGATCAAATTATAAGATTATCTAATAAATTTTATAAGTGAATAAAAAAGTAGGCTCATTGATTAAGCTAGGATAAATATTCAATCGACAAAAAATACTTATTCTTTAGGTGTTAATACTTATTTTTGTTTAGTTGTTTTTACGTAATCATTTTTTCCTAAAATGATATTCCTATTATGATGTGGGTGAGTAGAAAAAATTTGTTATATATTAAAATAGCTCAACAATAAAGAGAATTAATTTCTAAATAATAGACTAAAAAGAACCAGAGTTATGACATCCATCAGCTATTTTATGAGGTTGTTTATGATTTTTTTGTTATTTTAATTATTTTTTCTATAAGGTAAATATAGATTAATTTAAAGTCACTAGACAATTACTGTACTTTATCTAGACATAAAAAAGAGACAGCGATTCCTTTTTTGTTCTTTTTTAATCAGCAATATTTTTAGTTAAAAAATAAGACA
The DNA here is from genome assembly GCF_963885725.1 of Proteus sp. G4380. Taxonomy (NCBI): domain Bacteria; kingdom Pseudomonadati; phylum Pseudomonadota; class Gammaproteobacteria; order Enterobacterales; family Morganellaceae; genus Proteus; species Proteus sp. G4380. The sequence goes on along the minus strand of NZ_CAWPAV010000194.1, from coordinate 1,186 downwards.
GTAAATCAGAAATTGATTGTCAATAGTAGTTATGTCTGTAAGAGGTGAAAAATGATTTATGTCAAATTAAATAGTATTTATTTTATCGTTTCGCCATTATTAACAATGAATAGGGAGGGCGTTATTAATAATAGCGATTATAAAAATAAAATATACTAATTGTTCAGGTTAGAGGTTGGAGTATTTGTATGACTTATGAAAGGGAGGCGTCAAAATAGGATAGCCTTCCCTTCTGTTGCAGAATGGAGCTTAGTATATTTATTATTTCCATATTCAATACTTATTCATCAAAAATAGAATATTTTTACAATACAGTTTACTCTCATTAATAAATAATAATGAAACGAAAGTCGATTAAGCTGTTATACAAGCGCTGGATATCATCTAATGATAAAGAAGATATACGGGCTAAATTTAATTGGCTCTTAAGTCATATTTTTTAAAGAAATCATATTCTTGTACTAGTTGTGGTAGTGATCTTATTTTTAGTTTTGTATACATATTCGAACGATGAACTTCCACTGTTCTTGGTGATAAAGAGAGCTTTTCGGCTGCTTCTTTACTGGTGTTACCGTCAAGGATCATCTCCATTACCTCTTTTTCTCTATTTGATAGTTTACTAAACTTATCTTTTAAAGAAATATAGGTTCTGAATTGCTCAACCTCACTTTCATAGTGTAAAAAAGATTCTGACACAATATTAAGAAGCTCATTGACGTTTAAAGGGCGAGTTAAATATTCGAAAGCCCCCGCTTTAAATGCGTTACGGCAACTTTCTATCGATGCATCTCCCGAAATAATTATAACAGGAATGATATTCTTTAATTTGTTTAACTCTTTTACCAACGCAATTGATGGCGATGCACTACTTTTAGTGTTAATTATGATGCACTCTTTATGAGCCCCTTTAGTTGATGAAAAATAGTACTTTAAAAATGCCTGTTCATTTGAATAGGTTTTCACATTTGCCGCTAAAGAAGAAAGCACTGCTTTAAGTTGAACTTTTGTGCTGTCATCTTCGAAAGTGATCAGATGGATTATCGATTCCATATGTTGCTCCCAATTTTATTCCTCTCTTAATCAAGAGTAAATGAGTAACGAAATTTGACTAATTTATAAATTTTCTATGTAGAGTAGTATTCACGTAACGGAGCCATAATAAGGATATATTAAATAAAAAAGTATT
>NZ_CAWPAV010000193.1:0-26783 GCF_963885725.1 Proteus sp. G4380 | reverse complement strand
TATGAAAAAAGTATTACTCAGTCTTGCTATGCTGAGTGTAATATCAACGCCGGTATTGGCTAAAACGCCTGTTGCTAACTTAAAAATCAATGGTGATATTAAGCCACCAACTTGTACTGTTCATGGGGCGACACAAAGTGATGTTATTTTTGATTACGGAGTCATAAGCCCAACACTTATACCTCAATCAAAAAACTACGAGTATCCTTTAACTACAGGTAAAAATACCGTTACGGTTGAATGTGATGCTAAAACATATTTAACCTTTGTTGCATCTGATACTTATGACAGTGCGGAATTAGCTAATGATACGACAGGACAATTTCATTTAGTTGATAAAGCAAATCCTGAAGCCGCTGTTGGTGCAGCTTTTTTTATATGGACAAATATTACTGTCGATGGTAAGCCTGCGTATATTTCACGAGCAAATGATGTTGCTATTACGGGGAATAAATTTAATAACGTCCTATACAAAGGCCCTACCAATGGTTGGACCTCAGAACAACAATCAGATATTAATAAAAACTCTCTGTCTCTCATTTCAGGTGAAATTTTCCAAGCGAATTTCAGTCAAGGAAAGACAAGTCGTACTTTTATTTTATCCAAAGATGCACTAAGTAAAAAAGGAATAGATATTGCTGATGGATTAGATTTTGTCGGAGAGGTTGTTCTCACTTTTAACTTTGGGGTCTAATTTTAACATATTGATAATCACATTATAATTAACCTTTATATTGTGATTATCTTTTACGTTAAAAAATAAAGAGGCCTAATTTATATAATTAATCAATTATCAATTTCTGCTGCGCTATTGATGCCCTTATTTTCTTCCTCTTCTTTTTGTCTGGGTTCCTCTTTCACCTTCTGTGCTTGTAGTAGCATAAGTAAATTGGTCCCCCATTCAGAGGTAATATTATCACTTCATCAACAGATGGGGGACCCATCAGCAAAAATGGTACAGGATAATATGATGCTTAGATGCATGAATACGAGCAAAACCCAATATTGCTATTAAGCCAAACATTGAATGCTCCTATCCCCTATATGTCCCCATCAAGCCACAACAAAGATAATATTCTTTTATCTCAATGAGTTAATTTTATCACACCTGCATTGACATAATCTCTTGATAAGCGGCGACCAGCTTATTACGCACTTGTACGCCCATTTGTAATGAGATGCTGGATTTTTGCATATCCACCATCACATCATTTAATTCAACACCGGGCGTACCTAACGTAAATGCTTGTACTTTGTTGGTTGCATTAACACGAGTTTCGTTAATTTTACCTACTGCTTGAACCAACTGAGTTGCAAATCCTGCCTGTACTGGCTGGGGTTTGGCAATATTGGATGCTTGTAAAGTTTGAATTTGCATTTTATCCAGAACACTTTCAATAGCTGGAATTGACATATAAACCTCTGCGTTAATCATCTAATTCAATTTTTGAATCAATGTCATAGTAAGTAGGTGAACCAACACGCTTACCGAGTAATACCCTAACACAGGGGCTTCATTCCAAAGCGAGTAATTAACGCAAAAGTTAAAGGCTAATTACGCCATTAAATGAAACGCAAAAGGCCAATAATGAGACACCTGAGAGTAGGTTTATTTATTTGCGTAAGGGGAGTCTGTTTTGTTACGCCACGCTTTTAGTATTCATCCCGAACTACAAGGCAAGGATTGTCTATGAATGCCGAAAAAACCGACGTTGTGAACCAGAAAAAAGGTTTTAACGCCATTATTAACCGGATAAAAGCCGATCCGAAAATTCCGCTTATTATTGCGGGATCGGCGGCGATTGCCATTTTTGTTGCTGCTTTTTTATGGCTACAAAGCCCTGATTATAAAGTGCTTTATAGTAATCTTAGCGATAAAGATGGTGGCGAAATTGTCACACAGTTAACACAAATGAATGTACCCTATCGCCTATCACAAAATGGTTCTGCGATTATGGTACCTGACAATCAGGTTCATGAATTACGCCTGAAACTCGCACAAGCGGGGCTTCCAAAAGGTGGAGCTGCCGGTTTTGAACTACTTGATAAAGAAAAGTTTGGGATCAGCCAGTTCAGTGAACAGATTAACTATCAACGTGCACTTGAAGGGGAGCTTGCTCGTACCATCGAAACCTTAGGTCCAGTGCAAAATGCTCGTGTTCATTTAGCATTACCTAAACCCTCTCTTTTTGTTCGTGAGCAAAAATCACCTTCTGCTTCTGTAACAGTAGGTCTGCTGCAAGGTAGAGCCTTGGACGAAGGTCAAATTAATGCCATCGTACATATTGTAGCAAGTAGTGTTGCAGGTATGCCCGATAGTAATGTGACCATTGTTGATCAAAGCGGTAAGTTATTAACACAGCCCGATGCTTTAGGTCGTGATCTTAATTCTATTCAACTCAAATATGTCCAAGAGTTGGAAAGTCGCTACCAGCAACGTATTGAAACACTATTAGGCCCTATTGTTGGGCGTGGTAATGTTCATGCGCAGGTCACCGCTCAAGTTGATTTTTCTCATACAGAAGAAACCGCTGAAGAGTACAAGCCTAATCAGCCCCCTAACCAAGCTGCAGTACGCTCAAAACAAGTGAGCCAAAGTGAGCAAAATGGAGGCATGTTAGCTGGCGGTGTGCCTGGTGCGTTATCTAATCAACCTGTTGCACCACCGCAAGCGCCGATTGAAAAAGCCAAAGACACGGCGTCTGATGAGAAAGCAACATCTACCAATGCTAATCGTTCAATGACGCGTAATCCAAACAGTAATAGCCGTTTAGATGAAACAACCAACTATGAAGTAGATCGTCGTATTCGTCATGTTAAACGACCTGTTGGCAATATTGAGCGCCTTTCTGTTGCGGTAATCGTCAATTACAAAACCGTAGAAGACAAGAAAAAAGCAACAGAAGGTGAAGAGCCTATTGTCGAAAATAAACAAGTTCCGTTAACCGATGAACAGCTTCAACAAATTGAAAGTTTAGTACGTGAAGCGATGGGTTATTCCCAAGAGCGCGGTGACTCTTTAAGTGTGGTTAATTCTCAATTTAACGATACCGAAGAGCCAGTGATTAGCGTTCCTATGTGGGAAAATCCACAAATATTGGCTAAAGCATTAGATTTAGGCCGCTGGTTATTGCTTGTTATCATCGCGTGGATCTTATGGCGTAAATTAGTGAAACCTCAACTTGAAAAACGCCGTGAAGCAGAAGTCGCCGCACAAAAAGCGATTTTGAAAACCAAGCTTGAAGTGACAGATGATGTCAACGAAGCCGAATTAGATGAAGAATCAAGACGTAAACAAGCACGTCAACGTGTTAGTGCCGAATTACAAAGCCAACGTATTCGAGAGATGGCAGAAAAAGATCCTCGTGTTGTAGCCATGGTAATTCGTCAATGGATGAGTAAAGAACAATGAGTAATGACTTAACTGGAACCGAAAAAAGCGCCGTTATGTTACTGACATTGGGTGAAGATCGCGCAGCAGAAGTATTTAAACATCTAACGACACGTGAAGTGCAACAACTGAGTATTGCGATGTCTTCTATGCGTCAGATCTCCAATCAACAACTCATTGATGTGATGGCAAGCTTCGAAGAAGATGCTGTTCAGTATGCAGCATTAAATGTGAATGCTAATGATTATTTACGCTCTGTACTTGTTAAAGCCTTAGGTGAAGAGCGTGCTAATAATCTGCTCGATGAGATCTCAGAAACCCGTGAAACCACAACAGGTATTGAGACACTTAACTTTATGGAGCCACAAATGGCTGCCGATATTATCCGTGATGAACATCCACAGATTATCGCCACCATTTTAGTTCACTTAAAACGTGGTCAAGCTGCTGATATTCTTGCTCTGTTTGATGAAAAGTTACGTAATGACGTTATGTTACGTATCGCAACATTTGGTGGTGTTCAGCCATCAGCCTTAGCTGAATTAACGGAAGTACTGAACAATTTACTTGATGGTCAAAATCTCAAACGTAGCAAAATGGGTGGTGTTCGTACTGCAGCTGAAATTATCAACTTGATGAAAAGTCAGCAAGAAGAAAATGTTATCACCGCAGTACGCGATTACGACGGCGAATTGGCACAGAAAATTATCGACGAAATGTTCCTGTTCGAAAACCTTATCGATATCGACAACCGTTCAATTCAGCGCATTCTACAGGAAGTGGAATCCGAATCCTTGGTTGTGGCATTAAAAGGTTGCGATCAAGAACTACGCGATCATTTCCTCAACAATATGTCGCAGCGTGCTGCTGAAATTATGCGTGATGACTTGGCGTCTCGTGGACCTGTTCGCATGTCTCAAGTGGAAGCTGAGCAAAAAGCAATTCTGCTTATTGTACGTCGCTTAGCTGAGAGCGGTGAAGTTGTTCTTCATGGAGGAGACGATACCTATGTCTGATAAAAATACTGATACAAACTGGAAGCCTTGGGTTCCAAAAGAACTTATTGACTGGGAATTAAAAGTCAAGGAAGACACGGAATTAGACGAGAAGGAAGACGAAAATCAAGAAAAAGAAGTCGTTCAGCAACAGAAGGTCCTCGAGCAAATTAATATGCTTGATGACATGAAAGAAAAGGCCCAAAAACTGGGCCATGCTGAAGGCTTTGAGGCAGGGAAAAACCAGGGTTATCAGGAAGGCTATCAGGCAGGATTACAATCGGGTATCGAAGAAGGTATCCGTCAAGGCATTGCTAAACAAGAACCTTTTATTAATGAATGGCAAGGCTTATTAGCTGAATTTAGGCATTCATTAAATGGTTTAGATAGTGTTATTGCCTCACGATTAATGCAGATAGCACTCACAGCAGCCAAAGAAGTACTTGGACAACCTGCGGTCTGTGATGGCTCTGCATTACTTGCTCAAATTACACTGATGTTGCAACAAGAGCAGATGTTTGCAGGGGATCCACAGCTACGGATTAACCCTAAACATATCCCTCTGATTGAAAAGGAATTAGGCGATTCCCTTACCGCCCACGGTTGGAAAGTGGTGGCTGATAATAGTATCCATGTAGGGGGATGCCGTGTTGTAACCAATGATGGTGATCTTGATTCCACAATTGCGACACGTTGGCATGAATTGTGTCGTCTTGCTGCACCGGAGGCGTTGTAATGACCGCAAGATTGGGGCGTTGGTTAGAAAAACTCAATGAAGCAGAATCTCGTTTAAATAAAATTCCGCGCATACGCCAATATGGTCGCTTAACCCGTGCTACAGGCTTAGTCATGGAAGCTAAGGGGCTAGTTATGCCCCTTGGCTCTACCTGCTTAATAGAACGTACCATTGGTAAAACGGTTGAAGAAGTTGAAAGTGAAGTCGTCGGATTTAACGGTAGCCAAATGTTACTCATGCCACTACAAGAAGTGGAAGGATTAACCCCAGGTGCTCGAGTCTACGCTCAATCGATCCCCGGTCGTGAAGGCGAAGGCCGACAATTACCCCTTGGTGATGCCTTATTAGGCCGCGTACTTGATGGCTCTGGTGATCCGCTAGATGGTTTACCGCCGCCAGATACCAGTTATCGAGCCCCACTGATTACACCACCTATCAACCCATTACAACGTACCCCTATTACAGATGTACTTGATGTGGGTGTACGTGCCATCAATGCACTACTTACGGTCGGCCGTGGTCAACGTATGGGACTCTTTGCCGGCTCAGGTGTCGGGAAAAGTGTTCTATTAGGTATGATGGCGCGTTTTACTCAAGCCGACGTCATTGTCGTGGGGCTTATTGGTGAACGTGGTCGTGAAGTTAAAGACTTCATAGAGAATATCCTAGGTAAAGAAGGATTAGCACGCTCAGTGGTAGTAGCAGCACCTGCTGATGTTTCGCCACTCTTACGAATGCAAGGTGCTTCTTATGCAACCCGTATTGCCGAAGATTTTCGTGATCGCGGTAAACATGTTTTATTAATTATGGATTCGTTAACTCGCTATAGCATGGCGCAGCGTGAAATTGCCTTAGCCGTTGGTGAACCGCCGGCGACAAAAGGTTATCCCCCTTCTGTATTTGCAAAATTACCCGCACTTGTTGAGCGTGCCGGTAATGGCGTTGATGGTGGTGGCTCCATTACTGCTTTCTATACTGTGTTAACCGAAGGTGACGATCAGCAAGATCCAATCGCTGATTCTGCCCGTGCTATTTTGGATGGCCATATCGTGCTTTCGCGTTCACTGGCGGAATCGGGTCACTACCCTGCTATTGATATTGAAGCGTCCATTAGCCGTGCGATGACCTCACTGATTGATAAAACACATTATCGCCGAGTACAAGTATTTAAGCAGCTATTATCCAGTTATCAGCGCAATCGCGACTTAATTAATGTAGGGGCTTATGCTGCAGGCAGTGATCCTATGCTGGATAAGGCGATTGCCCTTTATCCATCATTAGCAAAATTCTTACAACAAGATATTCAAGAGCAATGTAGCTATCAACATGCTTGTGAACAACTTAATCAACTGATCACACTAGATTCATTCTGAGCATAATCAGAAAAAGTAAAGAGGGTTCCAATGCGGGAGCAGTCACCTTTAGTGACACTGAGGGAACTGGCACAGACAGCGGCAGAACAAGCCGCTGTCCAACTAGCCCAAGTCCGCCAGAGTCATCAACAGATGGAACAGCAACTCAATATGTTGATCGGGTATCAGGATGAATACCGTGTTCGTCTCAACCAGACGTTAAATGTGGGAGGCATGTCATCAGCATCATGGCAAAACTATCAACAGTTTCTCAAAACACTTGAATTAACTATCGAGCAACATAAACAGCAACTTCGTCATTGGCAAGCGCAACTCGACCTTGCAACGGAACATTGGCGAGAAAAACAGCAACGACTCAATGCGTTTGAGACATTGGAGCAACGCGCTGAAGATAGCCGTAAGCGACAACTTGATCGTATTGAGCAGAAACAAATGGATGAGTACGCACAGCGTAGTACTTTACGGAGAACAACTTGATGGAGATAACGCTTCTGACCATGGATGTCACAGCAACCTCTCCGGGAACGACATCCGCTACAACAAGTCAACCCGGTGATAATGCGTCGACATTTGCACAATTTCTGAGTACTCAACCTCAGAATACACCCAGTGATAAAAAAAACGCCTCTATTTCAGGCCATTCCTCAAAAGAGAATAAGGCGCACAATCACACTGAAAAAAATAAAGACCAACAAAATGATGACGATATTGATACTATTGTCACTGAATATGCGGCATTAGAGGCGCCAGCAACGAAAAATACCCATCTTGCCCTCTCGTTACCTGATAATGAGCAATTTAGCTCAATTCTTGAAAATAAAACGGCCTCTTCATTAATGTCCGCAGAAGAATTAGCGGCAGAGCTTCCAGTACAACTTGCCGGGCTTGCAGGATTAAAATCTACATCGCTTTCAGCCAACCAAGCTCATCAGCCACATTCGTTGGGAACCTCGTTAAAGCATGCTGGGAATGGAAACGAGTTATCTCACCTTATGGCAGAAAATGCCCGTGCTGAGCGTGATCTTGTCGATAAATGGCAACAATTCAATACGCAAGCTAATGCAGATGACAAATCATTACTTGCTCAATTACGCCCTGAAACAGCGTCATTAACCCAACTTGCAACACATGAAGCTCGCCATTTAACGAATGGGCATTCAGCAAAGAAAGTTGATAACGCTTCACTGTTATCTTCCGTGGCAGAAAAAGCGGATGGATTGTTAGCCGATGACAAAGCATCAGCCAATACAAAATTAGCCGATAATCTGGCAAACCAAATAATCGGTAATAACCGTATTGCTGAACGCGATCTACACAATAGATTATCGACCTCTTCGGTGTTTGCCTCTTCATCAGTAGCAAGTCATGCACAACCGTCATCAATGATGCAAGCGCAAATGCACTTTCCTTCGATGCCTACCCCGATGTTAAATGCACAAATAGGCACACCGGAATGGCAACAGCAACTCAATCAGCAAATTGTGATGTTTAGTCGTAATGGTTTACAAAAAGCTGAGCTACGTTTACATCCCGAGGAGTTGGGTTCATTACATATTCGCATGAAAATTGAAGATGGACAGGCTCAATTACATCTTGCCTCTCAAAATGGACAAGTGCGTACTGTGTTAGAAAATTCCCTGCATCATTTGCGTCAAGCGCTCTCTGAAAATGGGATACAACTCACACAAAGTCAAGTGTCTAGCGACAGTCATGACGGTTGGCAACAACAAAATATGTCAGATTCCTCTCAATTTAGTGGAAATGGTGCCGATAATCATCAAAGAAGCGAGGGTAATTCTATGCAATTAGCCTCAGAAACGGCACAAAAGATAACCCTTACGCCTCAAGAGTTAGCCTCTGCTCGTGGTGGTGTCGATATTTTTGCCTAATACAAATGTATTGGGAGGACACACTATGTCAATAAACGTAAGAGTTAATGGTTTTTTCCCTATCTGTTTCTGCCATTAAAAAACAGAAATAGCGGGATAATTAAGGTTGATTTAGATGGATATGGAAGTCCACAAAAGTGAACACGTATCCACTACAAAACAGGAATTTAACTGTCCATGTCTAATTACAGCAATGAACGTAAAAGCTATAGCTTAATTCTGATCATCCTATTATTGGTGATCGCCATTATTGCAGCGGCATTCGGTGGATATAGTTGGTGGGCATTGAAGCATGCTAAATCAGGTACTACGGGCACTAGTCAGCAAAAAGTTATACCGGCCCCCGTTTTTATGTCATTAGAGCCTTTTACCATCAATCTGATTGATGAAGAAGAACATTTAGATCGCGTACTCTACATAGGGATCACGTTACGCTTACATGATGAGAATACACGTAAGCGCTTACATGATTATTTACCCGAAGTTCGTAGTCGCTTGCTACTACTTCTTTCTCGTCAACACGCTAATAAAATTGCAACAGATGCGGGGAAACAACAACTCATGACAGAAATAAAAGAAACGCTGAGACCGACTCTTGTACCGGGTGAATCTGAACAGATCCTCTCCGATGTACTGTTTACCACGTTTATTCTGCGATAATCATTATGAGCGATAATATCCTTTCACAGGCAGAGATAGATGCTCTGCTGAATGATGACACATCAGGTGACGACGCCCAAAAAAGCGCGAACAGGGAACCTGCGATAGCGAAGGATCCGAATGAACCGGATATTCAGCCTTATGACCCGAACACGCAACGTCGTGTCGTTCGAGAACGGTTACAGTCGTTAGAAATTATTAACGAACGTTTTGCGCGTCAATTCCGTATGGGGCTGTTTAATATGCTTCGCCGAAGCCCTGATATCACGGTTGGTGGCATAAAAATTCATCCTTATCATGACTTTGCCCGTAACCTACCTGTACCAACTAATCTAAATTTGGTGCATTTAAAACCGTTACGCGGCACAGCATTATTTACCTTTGAGCCGAATCTGGTTTATATCGCGGTTGATAACCTGTTTGGTGGCGATGGGCGTTTTCCAATTCCCGTTGAAGGACGCGAATTCACCAATACAGAGCAGCGTATTATCAACAAAATGTTAAAACTGGCACTTGATGCCTATCGTGATGCTTGGGACTCCATCTTCAAAATTCAAGTTGAATATGTTCGTTCTGAGATGCAGGTAAAATTTACCAATATCACCTCATCACCAAATGACATTGTGGTGACGACACCTTTTCAAGTAGAAATTGGCTCTATGGTAGGGGAATTTAGTATCTGTATTCCTTTTGCCATGATTGAACCGCTACGTGAACGGCTAATCAATCCACCAATTGAAAACCTTCGCCAAGAAGATAGCGTTTGGTTAGACAGTTTAGTAAACCAAGTTAAGCACTCAGAGCTTGAGTTGGTTGCTAACTTTACTGACATTCCGCTGCGTTTATCAAAAGTCCTTACCCTGAAAAAAGGGGATGTGCTCCCTATTGATAAACCAGAAAGATTGATTGCACATGTTGATGGTGTGCCGGTATTAACAAGTCAATACGGTACAGTTCATGGGCAATACGCCCTTCGTGTTGAACATTTAATTAACCCTGTTTTAAACGCTCTGGATGAGGAACAAACCAATGAGTGATGAAAATCGCCCAACTGATAATTCACAATCGGCTGAGGATATGTGGGCTGATGCAATGGAACAGCAAACTGGCAAAAGCCAAGATAATAGTTCCGACGTATTCGAACATCTGTTACCTGAAGATGATACGCTTAATCATCTATCTGATATCAATTTGATTATGGATATTCCTGTCAAATTGACAGTAGAGTTAGGGCGTACCAAAATGACGATTAAAAAACTCCTAAGCCTATCACAAGGCTCTGTAGTGTCATTAGATGGGCTTGCGGGTGAACCCCTTGATATTCTTATCAATGGCTACTTAATCGCCCAAGGAGAAGTCGTGGTCGTTTCTGATAAATATGGTATTCGCATTACCGATATCATCACCCCTTCAGAACGTATGCGCCGTCTGAGTCGTTGATCTATGGAACAGATCCCTTCCTTTTCCAGCCAAGGTGCGGTTAATACTGCCGCACCCGCCACAACGCAAACTATCCAAACACCGGCGCAACCTTTACCCGTTGGACAAAGCCTTGTGCAAGTCAGCACCGCGCTTGCGGGTATTATTGTACTGATTATTGTTGCAATGTGGCTTTTCCGCCGTTTTGGCTTTGCTCGCGGTACATTTAAAGCTAATCAAGCACAACTCACGGTTAAAGCGAGCTGTTCATTAGGTACCAAAGAGCGTGTTGTCGTTGTTGAAATCGAGCAGGAATGGCTTGTATTAGGGGTTACGGCATCGCAGATTAATCTGTTACACACCTTACCTATTCCTAATCATGCCTCGCAGGAAGCGCCTATACCACCTTCTTCACCGTTATTTATTCAATTATTACAAAAAACGCTAAAGCGAGATAAAGGCAACTCATAATGCATCAGTGTGTCTCTTATTTTAACGCATTAAAGCGCTGGCCTCTCTTCGCTAGTGTCCTTATTTTGTCACTATTGCCAAGCCATGCGTTTGCTCAATTCCCCAGTGTTATTTCACACCCATTACCGGGAGGTGGCCAAAGCTGGTCATTGCCAGTACAAACACTGATTTTTATCACAGCCCTAGGTTTTATTCCCGCCGTATTACTGATGATGACGAGTTTTACTCGGATTATCATTGTGCTGGGTTTATTGCGTAATGCGTTAGGTACACCTTCTGCTCCCCCTAACCAAGTGGTACTGGGTCTTGCGCTATTTATGACATTTTTTATTATGGCACCGGTGTTTGATAAAATTTATCAAGATGCTTATCTCCCTTTTAGTGAAGATAAAATCACTTTTGAACAAGCACTCGATAATGGCTCACAACCACTGCGCCAGTTTATGATGCAACAAACGCGCGAAACCGATCTTGCACTTTTTGCTCGTCTTGCTGATGCCCCCGCATTTGAAACACGCGATAGCGTACCTATGCGAATTTTAGTGCCTGCTTATATTACCAGTGAGCTAAAAACCGCTTTTCAAATTGGTTTTATGATTTTTATCCCTTTTCTCATCATAGACTTAGTGGTTGCCAGCGTCTTGATGGCACTCGGTATGATGATGGTGCCACCCGCCACCGTTTCACTGCCTTTTAAACTCATGTTATTTGTATTAGTCGATGGCTGGCAGTTAATACTTGGCTCATTGGCTCAAAGCTTTTTTAACTAGCAAAGAGGTTCTTTATGACGCCTGAATCTGTTTTAGCATTAGGAACGGAAGCGATGAAAATTGCCTTATCCCTTGCTGGACCTCTATTATTGTCTGCACTGGTTACCGGTTTAGTAATAAGCATGCTGCAAGCAGCAACACAAATAAACGAAATGACACTGTCGTTTATTCCTAAGATCCTTGCTGTATTAGCGGCTATTTTAGTCGCAGGGCCGTGGATGCTCAGTTTGTTATTAGACTATATGCATAACTTATTTACTGGCATTCCAGGAATGATTGGCTAATAACAATGATAACCTTGACCAGTGAAATACTTAATGGCTACATCAGTGATTTTTTCTGGCCATTTGTGCGTATTTTGGCACTCTTTAGTACCGCGCCTTTGTTTAGTGAAAAACAGACACCTAAAAAATTTCGTATTGGACTCGCCTTTTTAACCACGGCGTTAATTGCACCAGGGCTACCGCAAAGTCAAGTACCTCTCTTTTCTATCATGGCTTTTTGGGTACTGATCCAACAAATTTTAATTGGCACAATTTTAGGCTTATCTATGCAGTTAGCTTTTGCTTCTGTACGTCATGCAGGAGAAGTGATTGGTTTACAGATGGGGCTGTCATTTGCGACTTTCGTCGATCCTTCAGGTGGCCCGAATATGCCTATTCTTGCTCGTATCTTTAACATGTTAACCATGTTGCTTTTTATGGTGTTTGATGGGCATTTATGGCTGTTATCAGTATTAGCAGATACTTTCTATGTTGTTCCTATTGGAAATCAGACCTTTAATTCATTGGGTATCCTTACTTTAGTACAAAGTGGTGGCACTATATTTATTAACGGGATGATGTTAGCCATGCCATTAATCACTCTTCTATTAGTACTCAACCTTTCATTAGGTATTTTAAACCGTATGACACCACAGCTTTCTGTTTTTGTGGTCGGTTTCCCTCTTACCCTCACGATCGGTATGTTGGCGTTATCACTGATTATGCCAGCATTACCTGTGTTTACTGAGCGCGTCTTTAGCGATACATTTAATCGTATTACCTTAATATTGCAGCAATTAGTTTCTTGAAAAACCTGATGATTGAGATTGTGTTATCTATTTTTCCATTGGCTAATTAAATTTAATCTGCTTTTTGTCACTTGTTTTGTTTATTCCACAATTAATATATCATTTGCTATAAACCAGTGATGAATAAAGTCAGCTAGATAACTTAATATTCGTGCTAAAGGATCAGCACGGGCACTTACTGCTACTGCGACTAAAGTCATGCATAAACCTTGTACTGACTTCATTCGTTACAGATAAAAAAATCCCCTGATAAATATCAGGGGATAATCGCTTATTTTATAGAATAAGATGCTATTTACTATTGTGACTAAATTAACGATACATCTTAAACATCGACATCTCTTTCATGTCATTAAAGACTTTATAAGATGCCTGTAATACCGACTCTTCTTGATAATAATCTGAAATTGCTTGTGTCCAATCTAAGTCACGTAACTCACTTAAGCGTTTAGCATTTCTTAATGAGGTATCTGCACCTAAATCATCTAAATTATCAAGTTCTTGAAGCTGTAAACCTAATTTAGCTTCCACACTAGAAATATTATTTAATGTGGCGCGATTAACACGGTTAGCCGTATTAATCTTATCTAATGCAGCATCACGATCAGCTTGTGGTTTTCCAACTAGAGGTTCACGTAGTGCACTGATGGCCTCATCTAAGGCATTAAAAATATCCGGTTCTGTGCCTTTTCTTCCCGATGATTGTAACGTTTCTATCCCTGTAAAGTTGGATACCATTTCAATATTACTATCAACTTTTTGAGTAATTTGCTTGTCTCCACCTTGGTAGGTGATTTTACCCGTTTTGTCAGCAACAAAAGGTGGTTTATCTGTTTGGAAACCAGCAAAAACATAACGTCCAACACCATCTTTCGTATTGCCAATCCCCACTAACTGATCTTTTAAACCACTTAATTGTTCCGCAAGAGAGGCACGATCTTCATCACTTAATGCGCCATCATTACCGGCAGCCACTAATGTTTCTTGAATTTTTGTGGTGATATTGACCATTTGGCTTGAAAGGCTCATTTGCAATGACATGCTGTTTTTAGCAAATCCACGTGCTGTCGCATATTGCTGATTACGCGCTTCAGATTGCTTAACCATTACCGCTTGTGAGGCCGCCATCGGATCATCAGAAGGTTTTTCAACACGTCGACCACTGGAAATTTTATTCCCTTCTGTCATCCATCTACTTTGCGAGCTAGTAATATTATCCACTCGCTGAGTGTAAATTTGATTTGAACTTAAACGCACGATTTATTCCTTAATCAAAGAGGGTTTATAAGACCTGCATAATCGCATCAAACATGGTATTTGCAGTTTGAATAACTTTTGCATTTGCCATGTAATACTCTTGGATACGATACATTTCGCCGTATTCTTCATCCAAGTTGACCCCTGAAACCGATTGTTGCTGTGTTAAAATACTGCTGGTGATCGCATTTTGCGCATCATAATCAACTTGCGCAGTATTCACTTTATTACCCACCATACTTATTAGTGAGCCATAACCACCAGCAATTGTTGCTTTACCATCGATAAGTTTTTCATCGGGTAATTCGAACAATTTTTTCATGTTCTCATTATCACTAGGTCCAGAGTCTTTTGTACCCGCGGCAGCTATTTTGCTTGGATCGCTGATTGCAACACTCATTCCTGCAATCACGTTGCCTACAGATTGAACAACGATAGAATCGCCCTCTTGTGCAGCTCCATTGACTTTGATGCTCATTCCTTCGAATTCTAATTCACCCGTTGTTGCATTAGGTGTTGCTGTAAATTTACGATTCCCCGGCTCTACAGTGACATTCCATTTACCACCTTCATACTTAACCGTATAATCCGCAGCTTTAACTTCTCTTGTGTCAGTGTATTTGACATCAAAAGTCGCATCACCTTTGTTCTTACCATTAGGCATGGTATGTGCCCCACCTAGGTTGAAGAACTTATCACCTTTATCGCCGTTTAAATCAAAACCTTGCTCATGTTGTTTATTAAATTGATCGCCCAACACTAAAGCTAATTGGTTTAATTGATTTCGGCTTGCATCTAATACTTCATTACGGCTACGGTAAGCGCCACCTAATTCACCGCCATTAATACGTTTAGCATCAACTTCACGAACTTCATCAATACCGTTGCTATAACCAACAACAAGGCGTTCACTGTTTTTATTGGAAGGAATAGCAGAGACTTCATAAGAGCGCGTCCCCGCAACAAGAGGAAGACCATTGGCAAAGCTGACATTAACAAACCCGCCATCTTGTTGGGTCACTTGTACATCAACTAGCGTATTTAGCTCTTGAATTAAACGGTCGCGTTGGTCGAGCAGATCATTAGGCTCGGCACCATTAAAACCTTGGGAGCGGCTAATTTCTTGATTTAATTTAGCTATCTGCTTGGAATATTCATTAATATTCTTAGTGGTATTAGTGACTTGGCTATTAATGTCTTTTTCGAGATCGCGTAATGATTGATCCGCTTTGTTAAACATATTCACCATTGCTTCCGCTTTACCCAGTATGGTGGTACGAGCTGGGTTATCTTCCGCATTGTTCGTTACATTAGGTAAGCTGGTAAAGAAGTCATCAATTGCACTGGAAACATCATTGCCTTTATCCGCTAATAAATTATTTATTTGCGAGATATTTTTGTTATAGCTATTTAAAGCACTCTGTTTTGTTACCGCACGATTCATTTGCCCCGCAAGGAACTCATTATATTCGCGATGAATACGACTCACATTAACACCATTTCCAATATAACCATTACTGGTCATCGTGCCACCGTTTTCATTAAATACGGTCATTTGACGGTTATACCAATTTACTTTTTGGTTAGCGATATTATTACTAATTGTGCTCATCGCAGCTTGTGCTGCATTAAGCCCGCTCATCGCTGTATTAATTAAATTGTTGGACATTTGTCTATCCTTTTACGTTTAGTCATCTCCTGTATGTTCGGAGCATAACTAGGCAATTGATATGGATGCTCTGCTATTTGTTATCGGTTATTTCCCTCTAAACTTGAGGGGAGAATAGTTAAAAGAGTTCACTTAAATCATGGGTATAAGTTTTCGCAACTTGCTCACCCTGTCCCTTTAATTGCCCTATAATAGAAACAAGTTTTTTGGCATACCCCGGATCAGTTGCATAACCGGCTTCTTGAATATGATAAGCAGCCTGTTCTGGTGTTTTGGCTTGCGGTACTTTGGCATAGCGCGGGCTTTCAGTAAGCAATCTTAGATAATCTTGGATAGCCTCCACATAAGAGCCGTAGACACGGAAATTATCACGCATCTTGATCGATTTACCGTCAATCACTTCCGTTGTCATAATATTAGTGACAGGCCCTTTCCAATAACGCCCCGCTTTAATACCAAACAGGTTGTAGCTCGGTTTTCCATCACCCGTTAAAATTTCTCGTTTACCCCAGCCAGATTCTAGTGCCGCTTGTGCTACAACTAAAAGATGATGAATACCTGTACCTTGTGTCGCTTGTTTAGCAGGCCCTAACAATTTAGCGGCAAAAGAAGCGCTACTTTCAGACAGTCCTTTTAACTTGCCTACCGTACTTTCAACTGCATTTTGTAACGGTTGCATCGCACGATAGAGCTGGCCTAATGCTTGTGTTGGCATTGATTGAAAAATATCACTGCTGTCTAATGGCATCGGCGTTTTACCGGCCAGTTCGCTCGGTTCCATCGTTACTTTAGCTGATAGTTGTTTTTCAATCATGTCAGCAAACCCCAAGCCTTTTTTGGATAAATCTTGAGCAATTTGCTGATCATAAAGAGAGGTGTACATTTTAGTGCTTTCTGAATTGAACATACTCTCTTGTGGAATAGCTTCACGCATACTTTTTAACATCATTTGCACAAAAACCCCCTCAAGTTGCTGCGCCACTTGGCGCAGCCCTTGCTGATCGGCATTTTGTCCAACCTGATATTTAAGTTTATTCAATGCGTTACTATCATATGCCGGCGTTGAAATATTCGGCATTGAAGAAAGCAGAGATAACTCTTTCATCAGATAATCTCCAATCTCGCCCGTAAACAACCCGCACTTTCCATCGCTTGTAATATCGACATGAGATCTGTTGGGGTCGCACCTAGCGCATTGAGTGAACGGATCACTTCATTGAGGCTAGCACTGGCGTTGACTTTTTGTAATGAACCACCCTTTTCATTGACATTAACACTCGTATTACGTGACACAACCGTACTGCCACCTGCAAAGGGAGTATTCGGTTGACTCACATTCAC
This sequence comes from Proteus sp. G4380, assembly GCF_963885725.1. Lineage (NCBI taxonomy): Bacteria > Pseudomonadati > Pseudomonadota > Gammaproteobacteria > Enterobacterales > Morganellaceae > Proteus > Proteus sp. G4380. Next base: position 9,740 of record NZ_CAWPAV010000193.1, on the reverse strand, counting down.
TTGGCTATCTACCGTAACAGATAAGTTGCCTTGTGCGATGGCACAGCTACCTAATACCACATCACGGTTCATTACAACGGAACCTGTTCTTGCATTGATAATCACTTTAGCATCAGCAATAACTCGTTTTACCTCAAGGTTTTGCACATCTGCTAAGAAACGAACTTGTTCACTTTTACCAAGAGGTACACGTAATTGCACCGTACGGGCATCAAGAGGAAGAGCCGTTCCTACCCCTCTCAGTTTATTAATCGCATCAGCAATACTTTGTGCTAGCGTGAAGTTTTCTTCGTTAAGCTGTAAGTTTAATAATCCCGTTTGACCAAACTGAGAAGGTAACTCACGCTCAATAATGGCACCGTTACTAATACGTCCACCCGCTAATTGATTGACTTTTACGCTGCTGCCCCCCGCAGAAGCACCAGAGCCACCGACAATAATATTCCCTTGGGCTACCGCATAAACCTGACTATCTACCCCTTTAAGTGGGGTCATCAGTAACGTACCACCTCGTAAACTTTTGGCATTACCTAATGAAGAAACAACCACATCGATAGATTGCCCAGTACGACCAAAAGGAGGTAGTTTTGCTGTCACCATCACTGCCGCGACGTTTTTTAACTGCATATTGGTGCCCGCAGGTACGGTGATCCCCAATTGTGAGAGCATGTTATTTAGACTTTGCGTGGTAAAAGGTGTTTGCATGGTTTGGTCACCCGTACCATCGAGGCCGACAACCAAACCATAACCAATCAGCGCATTTTCTCTTACCCCTTCAACCGAAGTAAGATCTCTGATCCGTTCGGCATGGGCAGAAAAGCCGACACATGTCATCACGATAAAGAAAAGGCTAATCGCTAATTTTTTCATCTAGATCCTACTCGTTAAAAAGGTGATACATTTAAGAAGAAACGTTGTAGCCATCCCATGGATTGCGCTTCATTAATATAACCGTCTCCGATATATTCAATACGCGCATCAGCAACTTGGGTTGAATTGACCGTGTTTGAGCCACTGATAGTGCGCGGATTCACAACGCCTGAAAATCGAATAAATTCAGTACCTTGGTTTATCGCAATTTGTTTTTCACCCACAACGTGTAGATTGCCATTTGCCAATAACTGATCAACCGTTACCGTAATGGTGCCTTTAAAGGTGTTATTTGCATTAGCACCACCTTTACCACCGAACTCACTGTTTCCTTCCATGCCCATATCAGTACGGCTATTCCCTAATAATCCTTCTAAGAACCTTGGTGTGATAGAAGCAAGGAAACCGGCTTTACCATTGCGACTGGCATTTGCCGACGAGTTTTTACTGGCACTGACATTTTCTTGCAAGGTGATAGTCAATGTATCGCCAATATTTCGCGGTCGCCTATCTTCAAATAATGGCTGATAACCAAAATAAACCGGCTGGGTAGCCTGAAAAATAGAGCCATTAGGTGCTGGTGTGGTAGGCGCAGTAGGTATTGCCGTGGTGTGTCCTTCAACCAATGGTTTTTTCGGTATCTGAGCGCACCCTGCTAGTGTCAGTACCAACAGGGCGGTACCTAAACGTTGATGACGACGCCATCTGACACTAAGCTTGCTTGCCCCAGAATTGTCAGTAATGACCTTTGTATCCATCTTCGATACTCTTTTAGTAATACGCCTGACAGAAATTCTGTCAGGCAAATGAATCAACGAAATTAGAGTTGCGTGAGTTTCTGTAACATCTGATCAGAAGTTGAAATCGCTTTACTATTAATTTCATAAGCACGCTGAGTTTGGATCATATTGACCAATTCTTCCGCGACATTAACGTTAGAGGTTTCAACATATCCCTGATATAACAAGCCTGCACCGTTAATACCCGGCGCATTTTCAGTGGGTGCTCCGGAGCTGGCTGTTTCTAAGTACAGATTTTCCCCAACACTTTCTAACCCGCTATCATTAATAAATGTGGTGAGTGTTAATTGCCCTACTTGTTGAGGTGCAGGCGATCCTTCAATCTCCACACTGACAATACCATCACGACCTACCATCACCTTTTTAGCGGTTTCTGGCAAAATAATCGCTGGGACGATTTGAAAGCCACTGGAGGTCACTAATTGCCCATTTTGGTCCATTTGAAAAGAGCCATCACGAGTATAAGCATCCGTACCATCAGGTAATTGAACATGGAAAAAACCTTGCCCTTTGATAGCAACATCACGCGTACCATTAGTTTGGGCTAAATTACCTTGGCTATGTAAACGCTCTGTCGCCACTGGGCGAACACCAGTACCAATTTGTAAACCAGAAGGCGCATTCGTCTGCTCGGATGTCATCGCTCCCGGTTGACGAATCGTTTGATAGAGTAAATCCTCAAAAACCGCACGTTGGCGTTTAAAACCATTTGTGCTGACGTTTGCGAGGTTGTTGGAAATCACATCCATGTTAGTTTGTTGTGCATCCAACCCTGTTTTAGCAATCCATAAAGAACGGATCATGGTTTTCCCCTTACACTATTTAACTCATTGATAGCAATTGGTTAGCGCGCTGCGCATTATCATCTGCACTGTGGATCACCTTCATTTGCATTTCGAAACGGCGGGCATTGGCAATCATATCGACCATAGCTTCAGCAGGATTGACGTTGCTACCTTCTAATACACCAGCAAGGACTTTGACGTTATCGTCCGCAGGTAACGTTTCACCCACTCGTGCTGTACCTTGAGGTGATAGGTGAAATAGACCATCATCGCCTCGTACCAAATCATTTTGTTCTGGCTTCACCATTTTTAGGCGACCAATTTGCCCTAGCATTTTTGGTGGATCGGTAGGGACATGAGCTGTGACAATGCCGTTATTAGCAATGCTAATTTCCGCTTGTGGTGGCACTTCAATTGCGCCATTATCGCCCATCAAAAGACGCCCTTGTACCATCAACATGCCATCAGCGTTACGCTCAATATTGCCGTTTCGGGTATACGCTTGCGTACCATCTTCAAGTTGAACAGCCAAATAGCCATTATCACTTAAAGCAACGTCCATCGGTCTGCCGGTGTAATTCATCGTTCCCTGACGCTGATCACTACCGGGCGTTGACTCGACGGTAAGTGTACGCGTCGGTAAGGTTTCGCCATTGATAGGTACGGCTCGCATCGCACTAAGTTGCGCTTTAAACCCTGGTGTTGATGCATTTGCTAAATTGTTCGCCACGACAGCTTGGTTTTCCATTGAGTGTCTGGCACCGCCCATCGCGGTATAAATCACATGATCCATAACAGATGATTTCCTGCGTTATTAGCGCATGCTAACTAGTGTTTGCAGGATCTGATCCTGAGTTTTGATAGTCTGCGCATTAGATTGATAGTTACGTTGAGCAACAATCATGTTAACTAACTCTTGGCTCATATCTACGTTAGAGGCTTCTAAGGCATTGTTGGTTAATTTACCGAATACGCCAGAGCCTGCCACACCAACAATGGGTGAGCCTGAACCATTGGTTTCAGACCACATATTGTCACCTTGTGAACTTAAGCCACCAGGATTGGCAAAGTTAGCTAATGCGATTTGACCAACCACTTGGCTTTGTTGGTTTGAGTAGGTCGCCATAATGGAACCATCTGGCTCAATACGGAAATTGGTAAATTCCCCTGCTTGGTAACCATTTTGCGCGAGTTTAGAGACACTTGATTCAGCGACTTTTTGCTGCGTACTACCACTAAAGTTCATTTCCATATCCATGGGTTGTGAACCTTTATAAGCAACAGTAGTAAAGTTTTTCAGCTTAGGTGCTGTTTCATCTAATACCCCGTTATCCTTATAAACTAATTTACCTAGATCTTGTGCTGGCTCACCTGTTGTGGTGTCTTGAGCATAAACACTCCATTCGTTATCTTTGGTTTTAACAAAGAATAAGTTCAGGTTATGTTCATTACCTAAGCTATCGTAGGTTGTCACGTTAGTACTAAAGTTATAAGAATCGTTATCTTTGGGATCAAATTTATGTGTTGTTTGATCGATAGCCTCTTCAGCTGAATTCAAGTTAACCGTCATATCCATTTTATCGGTTGCACTTGCATTCATCATATCAGTAGGAATAATGATAGGCGTTGGTGTTGCCCCTTTTTGTACTACATTTTTACCGTCTACGTTTTGTACTGGATAACCTGTAATACGCATGCCTTGCATATTAGTAAGATAGCCGTTTTTATCTTTGCCAAATTCACCATTACGTGAATAGAAAACGCCACCGTTACTATCTTCAATACGGAAGAAACCACCACCAGAAATCGCCACATCGGTTGGGCGGTTAGTAGTAGTGATACTACCATCTTTAAAGTTTTGGCTAATGCCTGATACTTTTACACCAAGCCCTGCACCAGAGCCGGCAAAAACATCGGCAAAAGAGACTGTTGCCCCCTTAAAACCGTAGGTTGCAGAGTTTGAGATATTATTACCAATAGTATCTAAATTAGCGGCTGCTGCATTTAAACCACTGACTGCTTGAGAAAAGGACATGCGCCCTCCATTATTGAATTAATGTTGATTAAAAAACTTTACGAATTTCGTCCAATGAAACGATGACACCGAGGCCAACATCAAGATGAGGTTTTCCCTCTTTCATAGAAACGGAATTGACTATCGCACTTTTAAGTGTTTTTACTGGAACTTGAGCATCATTAAATGTGGCATTTACTGTAAATTGATATTTTCCAGTAGGAACTTTATTACCATCATCATCAGTGCAATCCCAAAAGAAGTGATAAACATCCGGCAGAATTTTTGAATTCATTTCGATCGTGCGAACTTTAGCCCCACTACTATCAGTAATATTGACTGTGAGCGTATCTATTGGACTAAAGGATTCAAAACCAAAAGCGCTGGAGAAGATATTTTCATTATCTGTCGCATCAGTAGATGCACGTAACTTACCTAATTTAGTATCAGGTGTTGTATCTGTATCTTTATCTGTATCTGTATCAGATCCAGCGTTTTCACCATTATTAATCTTATCAACGCTGATTTCATTACCGGCAATCATCACCATATGATTAACCAATGAGGTCGCACGTAATGCCTGACTTTGGTCAATTTGCCCAACAATGGTATTGACTGTTTTATTTAGCGTCTCTATCCCTTCAACCGTAGAAATCTGTGCTAACTGTGACGTTAACTCATTATTCTGCATTGGATTGGTGGGATCTTGGTTTTGCATCTGCGTGATAAGCAACGTCAGGAAATTACCTTTAATATCATCACTCCCCCCTTTTTTAGTGTGGTAGGATGAAGGCGCTTCCCCGATAATGGTATTATCAGTAGGTTCATTCATTGAGGCAGAAATACCCACAATTTATTCTCCCTATTGACCTATCATTAACGTTTTTTGCATCAGCGATTTCGCTGTATTCATCACTTCAACGTTAGCCTGATAACTTCTTGACGCCGAAATGGTGTTGATCATTTCACCGACTACATCGACATTAGGCTTACGCACATAGCCTTTTTCATCTGCAAATGGATTTCCTGGCTGGTATTCCATACGAAAGGGTGTCGGATCATCCACTACTTGCGTAACATGAACACCACCAATATCTTGACCCGCTGGCGCATTCACTTGGAAAACCACTTGTTTTGCACGGTAAGGTTCACCATCAGGCCCCACAACGCTATCTACGTTGGCCATATTACTTGCACTGACGTTTAAACGTTGTGATTGTGCTGAAAGTGCAGAACCTGAAATATCGAAAATACTAAATAAAGACATACTCTTTATCCTTGTTGCAATACAGCCATCATGCTTTTAACTTGAGAGTTAATAAATGTCACATCTGCCTGATATTTAACGCTATTATCGGCAAAATTACTCCGTTCCATATCCATATCGACCGTGTTACCATCCATCGATGTTTGATGAGGAACCCGATAAAGCAAATCAGCCTCTAAGCGATAACCCGGCTTAATAGGAATATGGCGTTCTGATGTCATTGTCAGTTGCAATCCATGACTACCAGTACGCCCGTTTTCCATGGTTTTTTTCAACTCAGCCGCGAAATCAATATCCCGAGCTTGGAAGCCTGGCGTATCAGCATTAGCAATATTTGCCGCCAAAATTTCTTGGCGTTTATTACGTAGTGAAAGCGCTTCTTGTTGAAAATGAAACGTATTTTCTAATTTATCGAGCATCTTCTATCCTTGGTGGCTAAACCACTCACCTCAGCTGATAAAACAATTTCAGTTAACAGAATAAACGCTCAAAAAAAAGATGATTGGAGGAATAGGGGTAAATTGAATTGCTATTTATGCGTTTAAGGTATGTGAAGAGGATGTACACTATTTTGGCTAAATAAGTTTAACCACACCATTAGCATAAACTTTATAAGGTGATACAAACTATGTCTGTTAGAACGTTTATCGGTGTTATTTCTTTTTTCTTTATAGTAAATAGCGGTATAGCCAATCCCCTACCCGAAGCGCTACAGCAATTTTTCCAAACGCGCCACCACAAAGACGATAAAGTCACCGTAACCGTTTTAACCCCAGAGGATAAATGGCCACATTGCCAACAACAAGAAATCCTACAGCATGCAGGCTCTCGCAACTGGGGACGTCTTTCTATCCCCATTCAGTGCGATAATCAACGTCGTTTTATACAAGTAGATGTGAGTGTTTATGGACAATATTTAGTCGCTAAAAAAGAGATTAATCGTGATGATGTAATAACAAAATCTTCGATTAAGATCATAAAAGGAGATTTAGAAAAGCTACCTTATGACGTGTTAAGAGATGCTGTTTTTATTAAAAATGCCATTGCTATGCGCCATATTGCGACCGAAAAACCAATAACATCAACTATGGTTCGTCGCCCTTGGGCCATTTTAGCGGGGCAGACTGTAACGGTTTTTGCACAAGGTGATCACTTTCAAATCCGTTATGAAGGAAAAGCGATTAACAATGCCGTTGCCAATGAAAGTATTCGTATACGGGTCAAATCAGGGCAAATTATTACTGGTGAAGCGCTGGAAAATGGCTCTGTGCGTATCCCCTTGTAATACATTAATGATAACAATTAAAGGTAACGATAAGCAGAATAAGCCTATATTAAATGACTTGTTAACCGTTTTAATGATAGCAAGACAAGGTAAACTCTCTTGCACTATAAGTTGAATAAAAACGCTGCTTGTAGACTAGTGCTAATGAGTACGCTACAGCTTGAAGTATGACGAAAAAATACTCTAAATAATTCAAGTTGTAGCTAGGCGGCAAGCGAATGAGTTGCTAGGAGCATACATAAGTATGTGACTAGTGCGAATGAGTGACGCCAACAACGCTACAGCTTGAAGTATGACGAGTAAGATAACATTAAAGTTTATATCTACACTGCCGATATAAAGCTACAAGATGATAGGCGAAAACACATAGGTTGTTTACAATGGCTTCATCTGACGATTAATTGATGCCTAACAAAGGATTTTCCTATGAGTATTGAACGCACAAATCCACTTATCCCAATCACGGCCATTTCTCAGCGTAACCTTAATGAAGGTGCCCAAGAAGCACGAAAAACCGGTAATACGCAAACAAAAGCAATGGCGGGTGATACTTCTGTGAAACTAAGTGAAGCACAGAAAAAATTAGTTCAACCTAGCAATCAAGACATCAATGTCGAGAAAGTTGCCCGTTTAAAAGCAGCGATTGCCGATGGAACATTAACAATGGATAGCAGCAAAATTGCGGAAGCACTTTTCCGAGAAGCTGCTGAAAGCATAACTAAATAATATTAAAGATTATGATGGAAGAACTCCGCCAGACCTTAGATCTTCAGTTATCACAGCTCAATACCATTGCGGGTATTTTACGTGCTGAGCAACAGTTATTATGTGCAGGAAGTATTGATATCAATAAGCTGCATGAACTAACTGAACAGAAGAATTTTGTATTAACAGCCCTAGGTCATACCGATCAAAAACGTCAAATACTCAGTAAACAAGTTGGTATTGATAGACCCTATCAAGGACAGCCTTTTTTAGCTGATTTATGGGGACAACTGGTTGATCTAACGGAAGAGTTAAAACATCTTAATCAACACAATGGCTTATTGTTAGAGCAACATATTACTCGCAATAGTGAAACGCTACATTTTCTACAGAAAAATCATAGCCCAACACTTTATGGTGCAGATGGACAAGCACAGCGTTCAATATTAGCTGGGCGAAAAATACAAATATAATTATCTTTTATAATTAAAGAATAGTCCCTGTATTATCTCAATATAATACAGGGAGTGTTTTATTTAATATATTGATTTATATGTAACAACCTTCAGATAAATATTGAATTAGCGTTAGGATTTAAATCGATAGTAATAATTAAAATAGCCTTATTTGTATTCAGTATAATCTATAATAGTTGATCTACCTAATTTATATTTTGTTCCCCCCTCTAATCTTAATCCCTCTGTTCCTATTAACAAGTTTTTACCTTCAATATCAACTTTATCATCATTTAATTGTAATATAACATGACCATGCCCCTGGATTTTACCACCAAGAAATATACTATCCTCAGCGACAATATCAAGAACACTATTATTCAACAATGATATATTACCTATTCCTAGGGTTCCTATGGTTCCTACTCTTCCATATAAATAACTATCATCAATATTAAATGTTCTATCTAAAAGCAACCTATCCGCTTTCATAAATAGAATACTATCTTTAACATTAAATGATGAATTATTAAGACCAGAAGAATATTGATAAACCATTACTTTTGATTGTTTCGTCCCATCATAAGCTGTTCTATATAAATTATAATCTTGATTTATATCTATGTTTCCTGTATTAATTAAGCTATAAGACTCATGATTTAGTGACAAAGTATTTATATTACCATTATTATAAACGTTACCCTGTTTTGATTTTATTATTAAATATCGACTATTTATTCCTGCCTCTGTCCTTAACAAAAAATGGCTGTATTTATTATAATCATTTTTAGCTCTAAGATTAAACTCACTTAACCCCATATCAAAACGAATATATTCAGCATTTAAATCACCGTCAATCAAGTCTACATTATTAGAGATAATATTTATTATTCCAGATGAAATATCTTTATAATTGCGATGAATATGACTATATTCATTTTTATCTAATTTATTTCTCATATCAAAAACAACACTAGAACCTATATTTGCTATAGTGAATGTCTTAGAAAATTTCCCTGTACTGCTACCTGCAATTAGTTTAATATCATTAATTCCAGAGAAAGAACAATCACGACAAGAAATTCCATTAGGATTAGCTATAACCACTGTCGCCTTTTTTCCTTGTAACTCAAGCTCACCTCTTAGAGTTGAAACATCTTTAGAAACAACCTCATTAATAATTAATTCTGCTTCAGCATTATTTTTTAATGATAAACCAAAATCACCAACATCAAGACGATTATAATAGATATGGGCGGTACCATCTTGATTAGTATTTATCACTTCAATTTGTGTTCTCCCTGTGTCACTATCAATAGATACCTGTGCATCTGATAATGAATCAGGGTTTAAAATAACATCTTGATGAGCATAACAAGATAATGAAATAAATACAGATAACAGTGAGACAGTAAATAGAGCGTTTTTTTTCATGGACATTTCCTTTGGTTTTAAAACTGATTATCATAATTAGCACAAGGAACAATTAATTTAAAAAAAAATCCATATAAAAAACATATAGACAAAGCATTTAAAAAACATATAAATAATATATTAAC
>NZ_CAWPAV010000192.1:0-9721 GCF_963885725.1 Proteus sp. G4380 | reverse complement strand
AAATTTAACGAAATAAATAGCTTGAAAAAAAACCAACTTACATCTATTAATTAATAACCATAAAAAAAATCATTTAACTCTGTGAAACATTGGAGTTCACCATGCTACAAAAAATATCTGCCAATAAAATTGCATTAATAAAAAGAATGCAACTTAGTACTCCTACATTAGTCGATATTCTCGATAGTTTAGGAAAAACCATTGTATTAAATAGTCAATTAAAAAGTATTAACCTAGAAAACTTTTATTCTGTTGGACAAGCTTATACTGTGCAATGGAAATTAATTAGAAAACAAAAATCTATTTTAAATAAACAACCTTCTACGTGGGAACAAGTTAGTTCTTTTTTAGTCCCTGAAATAACAGATGCAAAAGGATTATTCTATATAGCCGGAGGACATGAACTAATAACAGAAGCAGCACTTGCAGGTGGCATGAGTTGTACTTATTTTGAAAAATTAGGCTTTGAAGGAGTTATTTTAGGGGGAGCGGTACGAGACAAGAAAGATCTCACCAATCTAACCATTCCAGTCATTGCCACCAATCTTACTCCTACAGATACACAAGGCGCTTATTTTGTCAGTGAGACTGGCACTCAATGCACCATTGAGCATGCCACAATCTGTAGTGGTGATTTAGTGATATCCGACCCTAATGGCACCGTGATTATCCCTTTTTCACTCGTCGATAATGTTCTAGAAGAAGCGATTAAGATAGATAGCATTGAAAATAACATGCTAGAAAAAATCAAACATGGACAACGTTTACCAGAACTTATCAATATAACGGGACGTATATAATAAATAAAGGTGACTGACCATGATAAATATTCATACATTGGGTCCTGCAGGAACAAACTGTGAGAAAGCCGCTTATTATTGGCTAAATAAAAATAATCAACAAGGAAATATTATTCTTCACCCTACATTAGAAACCGCAGTAAAAGAAATGGAGATAAGCCAAAATAGTATTCTATTAGGTTGTATTGTTTATCCTTTTTTACACAATATTGTTTTTAATAATCTCTCTTTTATCAAATTAACAGATTGTTTTGTTATGGATACCCATAACATGCTATTTGCTAGCCGATTTAATAATATTAAGGAGATAAAAAAGTTAGGTTCTCATCCCGCACCACAAGATCTATTTAGAAAAATAACAGAACTCGATAATATTGAAAGAGTTCTTTTTAATTCAAATAGTGAAGCAGCACTTCAATGTGGTTTAGGGCGAGTAGATGGCTGTATTACCACACTTAGTGCAGCTAAAAAATATCATTTAAATATTTTATATGATTTTGGCCCTGTCCCTATGGGATTTTCTATTCATTCAAAATTAAATTAAGTAATTAATTACATCACAACAGTCAAAACGTTAATTATCTAGTCACTTGGTTAATAAAAAGGAAAAAACTATGAGCTTATATTTATCTAGTGAAATGATCTCTTATGATATGGATCTAAATAGAAACGAAGGTGAAGAAAGTAAAATTCAAGCTAAATTTATTCATGGCTCTAATTTTACAATGGCATTTTGGACATTTAAAACTAATGCCATTATTCCTGAACATAAACATGAACATGAAACTGCCACATCCATACTAAAAGGCTCTTTGAAACTGACGGTAAATAACCGCATTGTTTATTTACATGCTGGCGACTCTTTTATTATTCCCTCATGGGCCGTTCATCATGCAATTGCTTTAGAGCCTTCTGAGGTTATTGATGTCTATACCCCCGTTAGAGAAGACTATGTTGCAAGGCAAAATGGCGTTATTAAAACCTATTTAGAAACATCTCAACCCCAAGGATAACAAAAAGCGAGGATCACCTCGCTTTTTCTATTCTTACTATAATCGCAGGAGCACTTTCTATGTTTAGCACCTATAATATTGATGTTTTAACAGAACAAAATCATCAATATTTACCAATAGAAAACACCCTATCATTACAGAATATATTTTCCATCTCTTGGCACCCATCATTATGGAAATCTTTACCCGCCAAGCAACTCCCTGAATACCCAGATATACATGCCTTAAATTATTGCAAAGAAAAGCTTAAGCATTATCCCCCGCTAATTTTAGCTTCCGAAATCAGAGCATTTAAAAATTTATTAAAACTTGTTGCAAATGGTGAAGCTTTTCTTCTGCAAGGAGGAGACTGTGCAGAATCTTTTGATGATTGCCAAGCCACTATTATCCGTGATTTAACATTCACCTTATCGCAAATGTCCGCATTAATTGAACAATCAACGGGATTGCCGGTGATTAAATTAGGTCGTATGGCTGGACAATACGCTAAACCTCGTAGCCAAGCATTTGAAACACAAAATGGCTTAACTTTACCCAGCTATCGAGGAGAAATTATTAATGGTCTTGATTTTTCAGTTAAAAGTAGAGAGCCAGATCCGATTAGAATGATAACTGCCTATCATCACTCAGCAGCGACCTTAAATCTGTTACGTGCGATGAATTATGCACAATATACCAAGCAACAATGGGCCTTGGATATTAACGCTCATCCTGGCTCTACAGAGCCTGAGCATTATTTCCATTTGCTAGAACAACTCTATCATTCACAACATCATATTATTAATAAACAGCCCGATACCTCTTCTTATTATGTTAGTCATGAAGCTTTGTTACTGCATTATGAGGAATCGATGACTCGTCAAGATTCCAGTGATAACAAATGGTATAACTGTTCAGCACATATGGTTTGGGTAGGAGAACGAACAACCGATATTGATCATGCCCATATCGAGTACCTACGAGGTATTGAAAACCCTATCGGTATAAAATGCAGCACCAGAATGTCAGGAGAAAAACTGATTAAGCTAATAGATACTCTTAACCCGAGCAATGAAGTTGGAAAAATTATCTTAATCATTCGCGCGGGTAAAGATGCTATTCATGCATATCTTCCGGAATTAGTAAAAACAGTAAAGGAACATCAACGTGCGGTTATTTGGCAAATAGATCCGATGCACGGCAATACACAATCAGCAAATGACAGTATGAAAACCCGACATTTCAATGATATTGTCGAAGAAACTCGTGCTTTTATTCATATTTTACATGAGATGGGCATACAGGCTGGGGGGATACATTTAGAAATGACCGGACAAGAAGTCACTGAATGTACTGGAGGATTACAACAAATTCGACACACTGACCTAAGTCATGGTTATCAAACTTTATGTGACCCTCGCCTTAACCGGACACAATCATTAGAGTTAGCCTTCTTGATTGGACGGCATTGGCATAATTCACTTTAATTGTAACCAAACATAAGTGCTTAGTACTTAAGCCAAGCACTTATCATTACCAACACCGCCAATGGCTAATCATTCATCCGCTAAAGCAGGTAATTCAGCTAAAGGCCAACGCGGTCTCACTGTCACCCCTAAAGGCCCTTCGGTACCACCTTTAAAACGGATCATCCCCGCCAAAGCAATCATGGCACCATTATCGGTACATAACTCAGGGCGAGCATAAAACACTTCCCCTCCGAGTTGTTCCATTATCATTGCCATTTTGGCGCGTAAAGTACGGTTAGCACTTACACCCCCCGCCATCACTAAGCGTTTAAAGCCTGTTTGCTCTAATGCTCGACGACATTTTATTGCCAGAGTATCTACTACGGCATCTTCAAAAGCACGCGCAATATCTGCTCGAGTTTGCTCTGAATCATCGTTTTGACGAATGGTATTAGCGGCAAAGGTTTTTAAACCAGAGAAACTAAAGTCGAGTCCGGGTCTGTCTGTCATAGGGCGAGGAAAAACAAAACGTCCTTCTACACCTTGTTGTGCCATTTTTGATAAAACAGGGCCGCCCGGATAATCAAGCCCCAATAGCTTGGCTGTTTTATCAAATGCTTCACCGGCAGCATCATCAATAGACTCACCTAACAGGATATATTCCCCAATCCCTGTTACACTAATTAATTGTGTATGCCCCCCCGAGACAAGTAACGCCACGAAAGGAAAATCTGGCGTTTTCTCTTCAAGCATCGGTGCTAATAAATGCCCTTCCATATGGTGAACTGGAATAGCAGGCACATCCCATGCAAACGCCAGAGAACGACCAATAGTCGCCCCCACCAGCAATGCCCCTACCAGCCCTGGTCCTGCAGTATAAGCGACCGCATCAATATCTTTTGCAGTTAAATTTGCTTCTTTAAGGGCGGCTTGGATCAGTGGCACTGTTTTGCGGATATGATCTCGTGAAGCAAGCTCGGGAACAACACCACCATAGTCGGCGTGCAGTTTTATTTGGCTATAGAGTTGATTCGCTAACAGACCGGCTTTATCATCGTAAATTGCGATACCGGTTTCATCGCAAGATGTTTCAATACCTAAAACTCGCATGACGCTTCCAAATTCTTCCTCGCGCAATGGCGTAATGGATCGATTGTAGCATTATTTCGCTAATTTAATACGCCTTCGCCACAACTTTTACATACCAGTATGTGACAAATTTCTTTTTCTGGTCTATAATTATCCACCTATTTTACATGATTTAAATGTGTGGTTAGCAACTATCACGTTGTGTTTTGAATAAATTAAGACACAAAAGTGAGAGTTTGCGTTTCAATTTTGTGCATCTCTTTACAAAGTGCCCTGCTTTGAAGTAAAATTCCGCACCATTTTAAATGTCGGCTGGCTAAAATCATGCCAGCACAAACCGATTTCTATTGAGGTGAGAGGCACATGCCGGTAATCAAAGTACGTGAAAACGAGCCATTTGACGTTGCTCTTCGTCGTTTCAAACGCTCTTGCGAAAAAGCAGGCGTATTAGCAGAAGTTCGTCGTCGTGAATTTTATGAAAAACCAACGACTGAGCGTAAACGCGCTAAAGCATCAGCAGTAAAACGTCACGCTAAAAAATTAGCTCGCGAAAACGCACGTCGTACTCGTCTGTACTAATATTTTGCGGCTGATACCGCAATTTATGCAGACACTGTAGTCGCAGTTAAAAGGCCGTGCTTTCTTATGAGAGCGCGGCTTATTCTCGTTCAACAACAGGCGTAAAAGGGCTTATGGCTGGACGAATTCCACGTTCATTTATCAATGATTTATTAGCACGAACCGATATCATCGATCTTATCGACGCTCGTGTGCCGCTTAAAAAACAAGGCAAAAATCATTCAGCGTGTTGTCCGTTTCATAATGAAAAAACGCCCTCTTTTACAGTAAATAGCGACAAACAGTTTTATCACTGTTTTGGTTGCGGTGCGCATGGCAATGCTATTGATTTTTTGATGAACTACGACAGACTTGATTTTGTCGAAACCATTGAAGAGTTAGCAGCAATGCATGGGTTAGAAGTTCCTTATGAATCAGGAACTGGCAGTAGCCCGATTGAGCGACATATAAGACAAAATCTCTATCAAGTGATGGAGAAATTGAATCAGTATTACAAAAGCACCCTCAATACCCCTGACGCTCAGGAAGCAAGAAATTATCTTGCGCATCGCGGGCTAAGTGAAGAGGTTATTACCCGCTTTTCTATCGGCTTTGTACCTACGGGTTGGGACAATATCCTAAAACGTTTTGGGCAAAATCCCGATAATCAAGCCCTGTTACTTGAAGCAGGAATGGTAATAACAAACGATAAAGGTCGCACTTATGACCGTTTTCGTCAGCGCGTTATGTTTCCGATTAGAGACAGACGAGGTCGTGTTATTGCATTTGGTGGACGTGTATTAGGTGATGATTTACCCAAATACTTAAACTCCCCAGAAACAGAGATTTTCCATAAAGGCCGCCAACTTTACGGGCTTTATGAAGCACAACAGACGCACCCTAACCCAGCTAAGTTATTAGTGGTTGAAGGTTATATGGATGTTGTGGCATTAGCGCAGTTTGGTATTGATTATGCTGTCGCCTCGTTGGGTACATCAACAACCGCAGAGCATATCCAGTTGCTGTTTAGAACTACGGATAACGTTATTTGCTGCTATGATGGTGATAGAGCAGGACGAGATGCCGCATGGCGAGCATTAGAAACTGCACTGCCTTTTTTAAACGATGGCCGTTCTTTACGTTTTATGTTTTTACCTGAAGGCGATGATCCTGATTCACTGGTTCGCCGCGAAGGGAAAGAGGCATTTGAAAAACGAATGGAACAAGCACACTCTTTATCTGAGTTTTTATTTGATTCGCTGGTTCCACAAGTGGATTTGAGCACCCAAGAAGGCAATGGCAAACTCTATAGTTTAGCGCGCCCATTAATTGATCAGATCCCAAGTGAGACTTTACGTCTATATTTATTAAGAGAGCTTGGAAATTTAACGGGAAATCCCGATATTGAGCAGATGGATCGTTTATTTGGTAGAAACTCGCTACATCACGAAACATCGTATCAACCGACAAAACTACGTACTACACCAATGCGTATTTTAATTGCCTTGTTGATACAAAATCCCGAGTTTTGCCAATTAGTGCCACCGCTTGAGGGGCTAAATACAGAAAAAATAGCGGGTTTATCGCTTTTTATTGAATTAGTTTCTCTTTGCCAAGCGCAGCCAGGCTTGAATACAGGTCAGATTATCGAACTCTATCGAGAGAATAAATTCGGTAAACAACTTGAAAAACTGGCGATGTGGAACGATATAGATATAGATGAGATAGCTGAAAAAACATTTACAGATACGTTAGATCATCTCTTTTTAACCGCAATGGATGAACGTTTAAACGCCCTCATTGCCAAAGAGAGAACTGAAGGTCTAACACAAAATGAACGCGAAGAAGTCCAATTGATAATACAGGCTCGCGTTAAAAAGTAAAACCTAAATTAAGATTAAAAACACGGCTTAATTGCCGCTATCGGTAGGTATAAAAAATAACCTACATTTGCTACGCTGAGGGGATCGTAGCAATCGACAATGAAAATGCCCCTCCGTAGTTATTGTTGGCTAAACCGTTTATCGCCGACCGACACCAACCCAAATTACTTTGAAGTGTGGATACCGTCTTATGGAGCAAAACCCGCAGTCACAGCTGAAGCTACTTGTTACGAAAGGTAAGGAGCAAGGCTACCTGACCTATGCTGAGGTCAATGACCATCTGCCGGAAGATATCGTCGATTCAGATCAAATCGAAGACATCATCCAGATGATTAACGACATGGGCATTCAGGTCATGGAAGAAGCACCTGATGCCGATGATCTGATGTTGGCAGAAAATTCAAATGACACTGATGATGATGCTGTCGAAGCCGCTGCTCAGGTACTTTCTAGTGTAGAATCTGAAATTGGCCGTACAACCGATCCTGTGCGTATGTATATGCGCGAAATGGGAACCGTTGAACTGCTCACCCGGGAAGGTGAAATTGATATCGCAAAACGCATTGAAGATGGTATTAACCAAGTTCAATGCTCAGTTGCTGAATATCCTGAAGCAATCACTTATCTTCTTGAACAATATGATCGTGTTGAAGCCGGTGAAGCGCGTCTTTCTGATTTAATTACTGCCTTTATTGACCCTAATGCCGAAGAAGTGGCAGAAAGTGATGATGTCAATTTAGGCAAAGACGACGATGAAATCGACAACAGCGCCGATGACGAAGATGAAGACGAAGATGAAGATAGCGACACAGACAGCGATAGCGATGATGATAACAGCATCGATCCTGAACTTGCTCGCCAAAAATTCACCGAGCTTCGTGAACAGTACGAAAAAACGCGTCAATCTATTAAGGCCAAAGGTCGTAATCATAAAGATACCGAACTGGAAATTTTACAGTTATCAGAAATTTTCAAACAGTTCCGCTTAGTGCCAAAACAGTTTGATTATCTGGTTAACAACATGCGTGAAATGATGGACAGAGTCCGTGCTCAAGAGCGTCACATCATGCGTCTTTGTGTTGATCAGGTCAAAATGCCTAAGAAAAACTTCATTACTCTGTTTACAGGAAATGAAACTAATGACACATGGTTTACTGCCGCTCGTGCGATGAATAAACCTTGGTCTGAAAAACTGGCAGGTATTGAAGAAGAAGTACAACGTAGCTTACAAAAGTTACAACAAATTGAAGTTGAAACAGGACTGACAATCGAACAGGTTAAAGATATTAACCGTCGTATGTCTATCGGTGAAGCAAAAGCACGCCGTGCGAAAAAAGAGATGGTCGAAGCGAACTTACGTTTAGTTATCTCTATCGCGAAAAAATATACCAACCGTGGCTTACAGTTCCTTGACCTGATCCAGGAAGGGAATATTGGTCTAATGAAAGCGGTTGATAAATTTGAATATCGTCGTGGTTATAAGTTCTCAACTTATGCAACATGGTGGATCCGTCAGGCTATTACTCGTTCAATCGCCGATCAGGCACGTACCATTCGTATTCCGGTACATATGATTGAAACGATTAATAAGCTAAACCGTATCTCACGCCAAATGTTGCAAGAGATGGGACGTGAGCCTTCACCAGAAGAGCTTGCAGAACGTATGTTAATGCCTGAAGATAAAATCCGTAAGGTACTAAAAATCGCTAAAGAGCCTATCTCCATGGAAACCCCAATTGGTGACGATGAAGATTCACATTTAGGTGATTTTATCGAGGATACTACCCTCGAATTACCTCTGGATTCAGCAACATCAGAAAGCTTACGTTCAGCGACACACGAAGTATTAGGTGGTTTAACACTGCGTGAAGCTAAAGTCCTGCGTATGCGCTTTGGTATCGATATGAATACCGACCATACATTGGAAGAAGTGGGTAAACAATTTGATGTTACCCGTGAACGTATCCGTCAGATTGAAGCAAAAGCGTTGCGTAAATTACGCCACCCAAGCCGTTCTGAAGTGCTACGTAGCTTCCTTGATGAATAATCAATCTCTTTGATTTTGGTAGTAATACAAACGCCTGTGCCTCACAGGCGTTTTTTATTATCCGGTCTAAACCATATCTGTTTCCAGCGCTGATAATTTTCTTTTATCATCCCTATTCTCTTTTGGTCTATCTTAAGTAACCGCTATCGTTTTCGCTAAAAATCTGCTGATTTTTTCTACCTCTATTTACAAAAAATCACCCTTTTATTTTTACCCTTGTCGATTTTTTACTCATCAAGTCTTTCTTTTTAAACTATCTCATTGAAATAAAAGATTATTATTTAATTTATTTTTTCTGCTCTATATTGAACACAAATTGCGCATACAGTCACACAAAGGCTAGACCTCGCCTCAAATGGCACGTATAATCTCACACCATTAAGGCCCCTTAGCTCAGTTGGTTAGAGCAGTCGACTCATAATCGATTGGTCACTGGTTCAAGTCCAGTAGGGGCCACCAAATTTTAGCTGTTAAATCAGCATATTAAGCCACTTTGAGAAAAGTGGCTTTTTTGTATCTAAGGGTTATTGCCCCCTTTTTGTCCCCTGAGATTTTTTTACTGCTCTAATTTTTTTCATGACATGTTACGACGACTTTTATTTTCTCAAAGTATGTCATGCTAATTTTCCCCAATATATTTGTAATTCATTTCAGTTTCAAAAATCTATATAGCCACCAGCTTAACGGACAGTTCGCCAGCACGCGGAAGCGAATCACAAAACCGACCATGTAGTTTGGTGTATTTGTGACAAACTGTGCTCAGCATATACAGATCCCCTGTGGTTTATTACTCAGGACTTTCAGTATCCCCCTCCTTACTACTGACGAAATTTGATGGAGATGTAGGTAAATCGTCCCAATATAAAAACCAGATTTTTGTTTT
>NZ_CAWPAV010000191.1:0-2737 GCF_963885725.1 Proteus sp. G4380 | reverse complement strand
ACAATATATATTAAATATAACACTCTATTTAGAATAAAAATTCTTCCTTACACCAGAGAAGAAAAGGGCAGTGACATTAAAAAAATAACGATAGTCATAAAAATAAAATTAAGCCCTTAAATTGCAGTACCGTCGGATCAAAACACTAACCCAGTTTTGATCCTTTTTTTATATCTCGTTATATATAATTTAATATATCGATTTTGTCTACTGCTCAGTTATAACGATGACAACAGAAGATAATCCATATATGCACAAATAAATGAAGTCAGTGTGCTAAGAGACTCAGAGATTGAGACTTGTTAAATTCAATGTTGCTTATCGATAGATGAATGTTACAAGTTTGCCCCATTCATAGAAGAACGATAAGATAAATGCACTTTTTTTCGCCAATCAAACTGAAAACCAACAATAATTGTTGCGAGGGTTCCTCACGCAAGTATAATGAGCCTGTTTTCCAAACACACTTCAGTGCCGGAGTGGCGGAATTGGTAGACGCAGTTGATTCAAAATCAACCGCCTTCGGGTGTGCCGGTTCGAGTCCGGCCTTCGGCACCATAAGAACATCAATGGACGTCAACGGACGTCTTTTTTTGTATCTGAAATCCCTGTTTTACAAGGCTTTTCCTCACTTTTTAGTCTTCCCAAGTATACTAAGGTCAACCCACATCAAGTACCTGCTGTTGGTATATGTGTTGGTATCTCTCGATTAGATAATAGTTTGTACCAACGCAAGGAGATAAATCATGGCTCTTACTGATGCTAAAGTCAGGGCTGCTAAGCCTCTGGATAAATCGTATAAATTAACAGACGGTGATGGTATGCACTTGATGGTACATACCAACGGCTCAAAATATTGGCGTTTACAGTATCGCTTTGGCGGTAAGCAAAAAATGTTGGCACTGGGTGTTTACCCTGATATTTCACTTGCAGAAGCCAGAGAGAAAAGAGATACAGCCAGAAAGTTAATTGCTAACGGATTTGATCCAAGCGAAAAACGCAAAGAAGTGAAAGAAGAGCAACAAAAAGAATTTAATACATTCGAGAAGGTTGCACGTGATTGGCATGCAACCAATAAGAAGTGGTCTGAAGGGCATAGCCATCGAGTATTAAAAAGTTTTGAAGACAATATCTTTGCGGCTATTCCACAATGGTTAAAAATAGAATCCGTTATCTTTCACACCCTCGACCAATTATGTCCTGACTATCACGGGGTTTTTGGTCGTTTTGTACTTTATCAAATCAAGGGGCTTACCTTTACCCTGATTTATCGGAAGAGCACATGCTTTTAATCAACTCTCATAATAGGCATGAATCGCAGGTTTCTCCTCAAGTGATGGGTATTGTCGTGTGTTTATTGGTTTCTAGTGTGTGGTCATTTAAAACAGAAAGAGAGGTGATGTGCGAACGTTTTTATCAACTACAGGATTTTGCTTCACAGCACCCTGAAGCAGAGGCTATCTTCTACCTAATTGATTAATCTATTTTACGCATTTTACGCTTTCCTCGCTCCTATATTCACCCCATTGTTCTTATCTCTGTCTGCATTATTTCACTGTATTTAACGTATTTATCTAACTAATAAATTATTTAAGGATTGATGATGAGTCGATTAGCCTCACGCTTTGGGCGTGCCAACAGTATTCGTCGTGACCGGCCATTAACGATGGAAGAATTATTTTGTACCGTACCCAGTGTTTTCTCTGAAGAAAAACATGAGTCGAGAAGTGACCGTTATACCTATATTCCCACTATTACCTTATTGGATAGTTTACAAAAAGAAGGATTCTATCCGTTCTTTGCTTGTCAAACACGAGTAAGAGACAACAGTCGAAAGATGCACACCAAACACATGCTTAGGTTACGGCGACATGACCAAATCACCGGTATTCAAGTCCCTGAAATTATTTTGTTGAATAGTCATGATGGCTCAAGCAGTTATCAAATGTTGCCGAGCTTATTTAGAGCCGTTTGTCAAAATGGTTTGGTTTGCGGAGATTCCTTCGGCGAAGTGCGTGTACCGCACAAAGGTGATGTTGTAGGAAAAGTAATTGAAGGAGCCTATAAGGTATTGGAAACCTTTGATTCGGTGGCAGAAAAGCGCGAACAGATGCAGTCACTATTGTTACCGCCACCAGCACAACAAGCCTTGGCACAAGCAGCTTTAACTTATCGTTTTGGTGAGGAACATCAACCGATTACCGAGGAACAAGTATTACAACCTCGTCGTTGGGAAGATAAGAAAGATGATCTGTGGACTGTGTACCAACGTTTGCAGGAGAATTTAATCAAGGGGGGATTGTCTGGGAAAAATGCAAAAGGCAAACGTGCTCGCACGCGTTCGGTGAATGGTATTGATGGTGATATCAAATTTAATAAGGCACTGTGGGTGATGACAGAAAAGATGTATGAGTGTTTTCGAATATCTTGATTGGAGTTTTAAGAGACGTGAATTAATATTAGATTATTAATAAATAGTCTATCCTACAATTTCATTGGGGTAGGCTATTTTTATAAAGGATCAAGATTTTATTTTTATAGGAGCTAGTATGAAGCGTTATCAGAAAGTAATTACATTATTTCTAACATCATCTACATTTATATCATTTTTAGCATTGATGGCTAATTGGTTCTACTTGAATAAAATAGGATGGTTAGATTTATTTTTAAGTTCAATAATCTCTAGCGAAAATATTTTCATTATTGCTTTTTTTCTTGTTATTTCATTTTTTTCAAT
>NZ_CAWPAV010000190.1:0-1577 GCF_963885725.1 Proteus sp. G4380 | reverse complement strand
TTTAATTTATTTTTATTTAACCTATTTAGTGGATGCCCTACATACTTTGGTACCCTCATAAGATATATATTATTAAAATCAATCATTAAAGATTTAGGTAATAATGTCTATATTGGACGATGGTGTATAATAAAAAACATTAACAATCTGACTATTGGTAATAATGTTAGTATTCATGATATGTGTTATATAGATGCTCTAGGCGGTATAAAAATCGGTAATAATGTATCTATAGCTCACCAATGTAGCCTAATATCTTTTGAACATAACTATAATGATGAGCAAACAATACCGATAAAATATCAGAGAATTATAAAAAAAAATATAATATTACATGATAATATTTGGATTGGGTGTGGTAGCCGTATTTTAGCTGGCACAATTATTCCTCAAAAAACAGTTATTGCAGCTAACACTGTAACTAAAGGTGAATTAAAACAAGGAGTAAATGCAGGAAGCCCAGCAAGAAAAATCAAGGATATACTATGAAGTTATTATTTCTACATGATCATTATATATATGTTGATAAAAATAATAATGCTTTTTCCCCAGGTAAACTCTCCAGTGAATCTTTTTCTCGTTATCTAAATCATTTTGATAGTGTTACAGTTCTAACGAGAAGTAAATGTATTGATGAAGATCTATCTAATTCTTTAAATTTTAATCAAATAAATACTGATAATATTAATTATATTCCTTTTGATAATCAATCAAATATTAAAAATAGATTTTTTAAGCGACAACTTTACAAGAAAAAATTAAAAAAAATAATTAATCAATATGATGCTATTATAGTTAGGCTTCCCAGTGAAATTGGCTTCTTGGCAGCAGAAATATGTATTTCACTACATAAGCCTTATGTATCTGAGGTTGTTGCTTGCCCAGTTGATGCTATGGATGGTTTTGATAATTTAAAATCTTACCTATATAAGCCAATTATAAAAAGAAACATGGAAAAATATGTCTATAATTCTATAGGTAGTCTATATGTTACTCGTTTTTTTTTACAGAGAAAATATCCAACTAAAGGATTCCAGTGCAGTGCATCAAATGTAGAAATTGAGAAGGTTTCTTTTATAAAAAGAGATATAAGCAATAAATTGAAAATAAACATTACATTAATAGGTAACCTTGATAGTCCTCATAAAGGTTATAATATTTTATATAAAGCATTAAGTTTATTAGATGATAAACTTATAGATAAATCACTAATAATTTATTTAGTTGGACCTGGTAATAAATATAAAATCATTCCTTCATATAAAAATATTATGATTAAGTATACAGGTTCACTGAATAAAAAAGAGGTATTTAAACTGTTATATAATACTGATATCTATATCCAACCCAGTAACCAAGAAGGATTGCCTAGAGCAACAATAGAAGCAATGAGTTTATCTATACCATGTATCACCAGCAATGCGGGAGGATTACCAGAATTAACTCACGAAAAGTGCATACATAATACTAATGATTATAAAGCTCTTGCAGAAAAAATACTATTTTTAATAAATAATCATGATTTTTATAAAGAGCTTTCTTCAATTAATGCCAATAAATCTGAAAATTATTTAAAC
>NZ_CAWPAV010000189.1:0-12980 GCF_963885725.1 Proteus sp. G4380 | reverse complement strand
TTCCTAATTTTTACTTTATCTGTTTTTATTTAACTTTTACGCTAATTTTTGTCCATCATTATTTGACTGCAATTGTTAATAACATCACAGTCTAAAAAAATAGATTTTATTTCAGTGCGCAAACTTGATAACAATCAAATATTGTCAGCCTAGCAACTTCATAATGGAATTACCTGATAACTTTACCGAAAAATATAACTTATTGATATTGGGTTATTTTATTCATTAAGCACATTGTCATAATTAACTAGGGGATCACCATGGTGATGCAACTTATAGCCGTAGCCGTTATTATCGTAACGGTCTATTTGCTAATAAAAAAATATGAAACCCGTATGGTATTGATCGGTGCCGGCTTATTGTTATGTATTTTAAGTCTGACACCGCTCGATGCTTTCACTGCATTTAGTGATCGCATGGTTTCATCATCATTAATTCAAGCTATCTGTTCAAGTATGGGTTTTGCCTACGTGATGAAATACACCAAGTGCGATATGCACTTAGTCCATGTTTTATCAAAAGTCCTGACTCGTCTTGGTTTCTTTCTTATTCCAGCAACCGTGATCGTCACTTATTTTATTAATATTGCGATCCCATCAGCAGCCGGATGTGCAGCGGCCGTTGGTGCAACACTTATTCCGTTATTAATCGCGGCACGTATTCACCCCGCAATCGCAGGTGGTGCGGTGTTATGTGGTACTATCGGTTCCATGTTAAGCCCTGGTATGTCACATAACGCTTTTGTGGCGAATATGGCCAATATGGAAGTCGTCGATTTAATCGCTCGCCATAGCCCATATAGTTTAATGGCAGGAGCAATAGCAGCTGTTTCACTCGCTGTTGTCGCTTTAGTGAAAAAAGAGTTTAAAGTCTCTTCTGTAGCCACAGATGTCGCCAACTCATCTTCTCAAGCAACACCAGAAGCAGTACGCCCTAATTATTTATATGCAACTGCGCCTTTTATCCCATTAATTCTATTAATACTGCCTTTCTTCGAAACATTTAGTACTTTTAAACTATCTGTGCCAGCAGCAATGTTAATTGGTGCTATTTATGCACTGATCATCACATTAACCAATCCGGCTCAAATTACTAAAGAGTTCTTTAAAGGGATGGGTAATGCTTATGGGGATGTGCTGGGGATCATTATCGCAGCAGCCGTATTTGCAGCCGGTCTAAAAGCATCAGGTCTGATTGATGCCTTTATCAACTTCTTAACTCACTCACCTGAATTTGCCCGTTGGGGTGGTACATTAGGGCCATTCTTAATGGGGATTATTACTGGCTCTGGTGATGCTGCAGCATTTGCTTTCAACGAAACCGTCACACCACACGCTGCACAATTTGGTTATGAAATTCCTGACATGGGTATGGCAGCAGCATTATCAGGCGCATTAGGTCGTACAATGTCACCATTAGCAGGGGCAGCCATTGTTTGTGCTGGTCTTGCCAATATCAACCCTATGGAAATCGCAAAACGTACTGCACCGGGTATGATTATCGGCGTCATCGCTGTTGCGTTATTCATGTTATAAGTGGAGAAATGATTATGTCAGTTTCACTAGAACAATTAATTAAATGGCGTCGCGAATTTCACCAATACCCTGAAATTGGCTGGTCTGAATTTTTAACCACTGCCAAAATCGTCAAAGTGCTACGTGGCTTAGGATTAGAAGTTAAAGTCGG
Source organism: Proteus sp. G4380 (assembly GCF_963885725.1). Classification (NCBI taxonomy): domain Bacteria; kingdom Pseudomonadati; phylum Pseudomonadota; class Gammaproteobacteria; order Enterobacterales; family Morganellaceae; genus Proteus; species Proteus sp. G4380. The sequence continues at coordinate 11,294 of NZ_CAWPAV010000189.1, read as the reverse complement.
CCCTGAAGTTATTAACCAAGACTTTGCTTTTGGACGCCGTCGTCAAGTGGTTGAAAAAGGATTGGCGGTAGCAAGAAGACACCATGTTGACGAAGCACTGCTTGATGAAATGCAAGAGCTCACGGGTTGTGTCGCTATTTTCGATAGTGGCAAACCAGGGCCTACTGTTGCACTGCGTTTTGATATTGACTGTGTTGGGGTAACAGAAACAACAGAGACTCAACATCGTCCACAGGTAGAAAATTTCGCCTCTTGTCATCCAGGCGAAATGCATGCTTGTGGTCATGATGGTCATATTACTATTGGTTTAGGGGTTGCTCACTGGTTAGTCGACAATAAAGATAAAGTGAGCGGTAAAGTAAAAATTTTATTCCAACCCGCAGAAGAAGGCGTTCGTGGTGCAAGAGCAATGGCGGAAAGTGGCATTGCTGATGATGCAAATTACTTCTTAGGCTCACACTTAGGCTTTATCGCCAATAGTGGTGAAATCGTTCTTAACCCAACTCATTTTTTATGTACCACTAAATATGATTTCCGTTTTAAAGGTACGCCTTCTCATGCGGGGGCAGAGCCAGAGCTAGGTCGTAACGCATTAGCAGGCGCTTGCCATGCCGCAACACAAATGCTGGGGATCTCTCGCCATGGTAAGGGGATGTCTCGTATTAATATTGGGGTATTAAAAGCTGGTGAAGGTCGTAACGTCACTCCTGCCAATGCCGAAATGCAAATCGAAGTGCGTGGTGAGAATGAAGAGATCAATAGCTTTATGGCTGCCAATGCTGTACGTATGGCAGAAGGTGCCGCACATAGCTTCCAATTAGAAATGGAAAGCGAAGTGATGGGGGAAGCGGTTGATTTAACCAATGACCAAGAACTGATTGATGTGATGGCCAAAGTGGTGGGTAAACACCCAGAACTCACTGCGATCCCAACCCGTCCATTCGGCGGAAGTGAAGATGCAACGGTGTTAGCAAAACGAGTACAACGCTGTGGTGGTAAATCTCTTTACTTTATTGTTGGTGCCGATAGAACTGCCGGACATCACCAAGCAGGCTTTGATTTTGATGAACAACAACTGATGACTGCGGTAAATCTTTATACGGGTTGTTTAGAAGAATTACTGAAATAATCTCTTTTATTTAATTGACTCATTAAAACGCTCTATATCACTATAGGGCGTTTTTTTATGCTGTTTTATCGTACAAAAAAATTTAAATTAACCTATTGACCCTTACGTTACGTGAGGTTTTAACCTGCATGACATACAGGAGGTGAAGATATGCTATTTCAAGTAGGAGAGATCGCTAAAAAGACGGGATTAACGATCCGTACTCTCCATCATTATGAAGAGATAGGTTTATTGCAACCGACTGCAAGAACCGATGCAGGTTATCGACTCTATGATATGAAAAGCATAGAGCGATTAACGCAAATTCAAATGCTACGTCAAATTGGCGTCAAACTGAAAGACATCGGTCATATTCTTAATGGTCATAGTGCAGAGATAGCTTGTTTAATTGAAGAGCGCATTAGCCAATTAACCACGCAAATGCAACAAATTGCCAAATTGCGTTATCAGCTAGAGCATGTTCAACAACAAATACAAACAGGCACTCCATTTACGCAACATGACTGGTTTTCTTTATTGGAGATGATGTCTATGTACGATAAATATTTTACTTATTCTGAATTAGCGCAGTTACCCCTCTATACTGCACACACATTAAAAAGCCAAGCATGGCAACAGCGTATTTCAACCGTCAATAATTTGATTAAACAAGGTAAATCTGCCGATTCAAATGAAGCCATGCAAGTTTCAAGAGAGTGGATGATAGCTTTAGAGCAAGATACAGGGGGAAATCCCGACTTTTTTGTCCGTTTAAATAAAATGCATATTTCTGATGATAAGTTTGCGACGGCTACCGGTATTACTAAACAGATGATAGATTTTGTTGCTAAAGGCTTTAGCGAATATCAATTATCTGTTTTTAAACCTCATCTGACTCCGGAACAATTTGCCGTAGTACATCAGCACTATTTTGATGCTGGCAGTGTCTGGCCTGAGCTTATTTCTGGATTATATAATGCACTCACTTGCGGAGAAAAAGCAGATTCAGAGCAGGTGCAAAACCTCGCTAAGATGTGGCTAAATATGTTCAATCAGTTTACACAGGGTGATAGTGATATTCAGGCCAAGATCCGTACCATTTATCAAACTGATCATGAAATCGCTAAAGGTACATGGATGACACCTGAGATTGGTCAATATTTATTTACGGCTATTAGTTTGCTAGTGCAAAAATAGCGTTAATTGAAAAATCAAATAGATATAAAAAAGCCCAGCATTTAACTGGGCTTTATGCAATGAAAATAAAAACGTTATTTATTTCACTACACGCAATGATGGGCGACCTGTTGGGCGAGGAGGCTCAGGATCATCATCTGGAGAAGATGGGTTTTCAGCCTGTGTCTCATCTTTCACTAAAGACAGTCCTTCAGTGGCCGAAGCTGAACTGCCGTCTTGCTGCTCATCATCCACCAATGATGGTGTATAACCTTCCTCATAGGCTGGCTCTGGCTCAAACATCATACCCGCACCATTTTCTCGCGCATATATTGCTATTACAGCCGCCATAGGTACGCGCACTTTACGAGGTACACCACCAAAGCTTGCACTAAATAGTACCTGATGCGGCATCAATTCAAGATGACTTACCGCAAAAGGAGAAATATTTAGTACGATTTGACCATCGTGCGCATATTCCATAGGGACTTGAACACCCACAACATTAACATCTACCACTAAGTGGGGGGTTAACTCGTTTTCAAGGATCCAATCATAATGCGCACGCAATAAATGCGGACGGCGCGGAGACATATCCTTAATCTCCATGCTCTATTATCCTCTTGAAGGTAAACGCATTTCGCGCTCTGCTTCGGTTAATGACGCAAGGAAAGAATCCCGCTCAAAAACACGTTGCATATAAATTTGTACATCTTTCGCACCTGCACCGCTTAAATCCACGCCTAATACAGGTAAACGCCATAAGAGAGGAGCTAGGTAGCAATCCACTAAGCTAAACTCTTCACTCATAAAATAAGGGTATTCTTTAAATACCGGAGATACCGCCAATAGCTCTTCGGCGAGTTGTTTACGTGCTGCATTAGCTTGTTGATCGTTACCCTTTTCAATAACATTCATTAAAGAGTACCAATCTTGTTCAATGCGATGCATCATTAAACGGCTACTACCACGAGCAACAGGATACACTGGCATCAAAGGAGGATGAGGGAAGCGTTCATCAAGATATTCCATAATAATACGTGAATCATATAAAGTCAGTTCACGATCGACCAAAGTCGGCACACTCTGGTACGGGTTAAGATCGATAAGATCTTGTGGAAGATTACCAGCTTCAACCTGTTCAATTTCAACACTGACACCTTTCTCCGCAAGGACAATTCTGACCTGATGGCTGAAAATATCAGTCGGACCGGAAAACAAAGTCATTACCGAACGTTTGTTGGCAGCGACAGCCATGAAAACCTCCAAGTTAATCAATTAAAGGAACAAACATGCTTATGCATCTTCCATTCCCCCATTCCTACAAGACAAACGCACTCATGCCGTTAACTTAAAAAGTTATAAATAACTTAACTTCATTGAGTACGACATTGAGTACCACCTGCATAATAGTCTTATCCTAAGATAATTGTATTTTACAGGTTCAAAAAACCGTTTGTCTTTGCGGCACATATCATAATCAAGCAATACCAAAACAATCACAATATCAATTTGTCATAATAGTTTTGGTATGACTGTCAAATTCTTTATGGACATTAACCACAGTAAAATGGCCATAGGCAGCATGCAGCATTAAGAAATCGTCGAAAGAAAGACACTAAAGCAGGCTATTCTATCAGATTTCATGTCACTTAGGGTGAACAATGCGAATAATTCAATTCAATCTGCTAATATACACAAAAACTAAGTTTATAATATCATAAAAAAAAGATATTAAGGATTAAACTCTAAAAAAACGTATTTTTGATCTGCTTTTAATCCATGCTTTTTTCGGCCACAACACCACATTTTCAAAACAATTTTAAAAATAAAAAAACCCGCCTGTAAAGACGGGTTTTTCAACATCAAATTGATATCTAAAAGATAACAAATTAACGTTTTGAGAACTGTGGACGACGACGTGCTTTGCGCAGACCCACTTTTTTACGTTCAACAGAACGCGCATCACGGGTAACGAAACCAGCTTTACGCAGATCAGAACGTAGAGTCTCATCGTACTCCATCAGTGCACGAGTGATACCGTGACGAATCGCACCTGCTTGACCAGAGATACCACCACCTTTAACAGTGATATATAAATCCAGTTTACCAAGCATATCAACTAATTCCAGCGGTTGACGAACAACCATACGTGCTGTTTCGCGGCCGAAGTAAACTTCAAGGCTACGTTTGTTGATTACGATATTACCGCTACCTGGCTTAATGAAGACACGTGCGGAAGAACTTTTGCGGCGACCTGTGCCGTAGTATTGATTATCAGCCATTGCCTATTATCCCGATTAAATGTCCAGAACTTGCGGTTGTTGTGCCGCGTGGTTGTGCTCAGCGCCTGCGTAAACTTTCAGTTTACGGTACATAGCACGACCCAGAGGCCCTTTTGGCAGCATGCCTTTTACCGCGATTTCGATTACACGCTCAGGACTACGGGCGATCATCTCTTCGAAAGTCGCTTGCTTGATACCACCTACGTGACCAGTATGACGGTAGTAAACTTTGTCAGTACGTTTATGACCAGTTACCGCTACTTTCTCAGCGTTTAAAACGATGATGTAGTCACCAGTATCAACGTGCGGAGTGTATTCCGCTTTATGTTTACCGCGTAAACGGCGTGCGATTTCAGTTGCTAAACGACCTAAAGTTTTGCCGTCTGCATCAACAACATACCAGTCGCGTTTTACGGTTTCTGGTTTAGCTGTAAAAGTTTTCATTATTGAAAATTACCCAATGTTTAGTTACACGTTGGTGAACACTCGGTTCAAATGCTATTGAGGTTCACACGACTCTTGTGTCCAGCAAACCTACCCCTTCGAGTAGCACTGCTGACTCTAAAATGCGAGTTTTTTGGGAAATAAAAAACTTGCTGCAACGTGGGGTCGCAAGATTATAGAGAAGTCAGAAAAAAAAATCGAGTCATAATTGAAAAACAATTGGATTCTTTTTCAATATTTCAGCAAAAAATACCTTATGGCGCTATTTTTGTTAGCCTACTCGCCATCTCTGTCATCAACTATTACCACCTGAAGAGAAGCATTCTCCCTTGCCAAAGCGATTGTAATCACTTAATAAGTACCGTTTTGCCATTTTTATAACAATCAATAGCATCAAGCGTTACAATGAGCGCCATCCTACCATAATCAAAACAGAGTTTCTTTAACAATTAAGCGAGATGAGGCTGTGAAAGATACTCTTCACTTTGCATTTCTTGCAAACGCGATAAACAACGTTGGTATTCAAAACATAAAAATTGCCCTTGATAAATCTCGCTCATCTCAACATCAGCATTAATAATTAGTTTCACCTTACGCTCATAGAACTCATCAACCAATGCTAAGAAACGACGGGCAACATCTTCATTTCTACTCCCCATCTGCACCATTTCATAAAGCAACACAGTGTGATAGTGCTTTGATAATTCAATATAATCAAGTTGACTCCGCGCTTGTACACATAACGTATCAAAGTTAACCGCCAGTACACCATTAGCCACTTTTCTCATTACCATTGGACGATGATTAATGGTTAATGTGGGCGCGAATACAACTTCACTACTGCTGGCAAGCTGAGTAAAAATTTTATCCATCTGCTGGCGGTTATACTCTGTTAATGGAGATAAAAATAGATGGGCTTGAGTTAATGTTCTTAAGCGATAATCAATCCCCGCATCAACATTCAAAATTTCACAATGGTTTTTTATTTGTTCTATAGCAGGTAAAAAACGTGCTCGTTGTAGTCCATTGCGATAGAGATCATCAGGGGGAATATTAGATGTCGCCACTAAAGTAATACCTCTGGCAAATAACGCTTCAAGTAATGTTCCTAAAATCATCGCATCAGTAATATCTGAAACAAAGAACTCATCAAAACAGAGTACATCGGTTTGCGCTTTAAAGCCGTCAGCAATGATATCCAGTGGATTTTCTTGCCCTTGTAAGCCTTTTAATTCATCTTGCACCCGTAACATAAAGCGGTGAAAGTGCAGACGCAGTTTTCGTTCTGTGGGTAAGCTTTGATAGAACATATCCATCAACCAGGTTTTACCTCGCCCAACCCCTCCCCACATATAAACACCACGCTCAGGGACAATTGTGCTTTTTTTCGCACGAAACTTTCCTAACAACCGCTGAGTAATAGAACTTTTTTCTGGTGATGTCCGGTTTAATAATGCATGGTATAACTGTTGCAGATGGAGAACGGTTTGTCGCTGAACCTCATCAGGTTGATAATCCCCCTGCTGTAACGCGGTTTCATAAAGTGATAATGGCGTGCTAACGGTCATGGATGCTCTCTTATCCTTAAAATTTTGACATAAGTAAATACCTTGCGAATGCCTCTATTATAAGCAGTAAGAATTGTTTTAACATCGATGTAACACAGGAATTTTCATATTAAGCTTAAGGATATTATTCCACCCATGCCTTTTAGCGGTTATGATGTTATAAGAATCCATCGTCCTCACTATTAGATGAAAAGGAGTTGCCATGGTTTGGGTTTATGCACTGATTGGATTAGTTGTTGGTCTTATTATCGGCGCACTGGCAATGCGTTATGGTAATAAAACCATGCGCCAACAAGATGCTATAAAAGCAGAATTAGATACTAAAAAAGAAGAACTTGATACATATCGCAACGAGCTTGTCAGCCACTTTGCTCGAAGTGCTGAACTACTGGACAATATGGCGAAAGACTACCGCCAACTTTATCAACACATGGCAAAAAGCTCCAATGAGTTAATGCCAGACATGCCTGTTCAAGATAACCCATTTAATTATCGGTTAAGTGAATCAGAGGCAGCCAATGATCAATCCCCGATCAAAATGCCGCCACGTGATTATTCCGAAGGGGCATCTGGATTATTTAGACCTACCGATAAAAAAGATGATTAACACACAAACGCCACAACTATTGTGGCGTTTATTTTATATTATTTTGTAAAAAGTTAATGATTTAATAGGACGGTTTAAAGATAGCTATTGTCTTGTAAATCCATGTAAAAGAAAGCCCTACTGATAGCTTACCAATGAACTTTCCTTTATTTCTATATGTCTTAGTAACATCGAGCTCATATTGAGCAATAAATATTTTTGATAACAATATCAAGATCAAGAGACTCATATTCATGTTGACTAAAAAAAGAAAATTACTACTTAGCGCATTAGCGATGAGTGTTGGTTTATCACTCTCTACTCTCCCGGCAACCAGTATGGCCGCCCTGCCTTCGGTAATGCCATCTGGAGAACAACTACCTAGCTTGGCTCCGATGCTAGAAAAAGTCTTGCCCGCTGTGGTCAGTGTGCATGTTTCTGGAACTCGAGTGCAAAGCCAGCAGGTTCCAGAAGAGTTTAAATTTTTCTTTGGTCCAAATTTCCCTTCACAACAACAAAGCATCCGCCCTTTTGAAGGCTTAGGTTCAGGGGTGATTATTGATGCTGAAAAAGGTTATGTATTAACCAATAATCACGTTGTTGATGGAGCCGATAAAATTCAACTCCAAATTAATGATGGCCGTGAATTTGACGCCAAATTAATTGGTAGCGATCCACAAACAGATATCGCTCTACTACAAATTGATAAACCCAATAACTTAACCGCCATTAAAATGACTGACTCGGATAAGTTACGTGTTGGTGACTTTGCGGTTGCTGTGGGTAATCCATTTGGTTTAGGTCAAACCGCGACTTCCGGTATTATTTCAGCCTTAGGTCGTAGTGGTTTAAATCTGGAAGGGTTAGAAAACTTTATTCAAACTGATGCATCAATTAACCGTGGTAACTCTGGTGGTGCTTTAGTTAATCTCAATGGTGAACTTATCGGTATTAATACCGCAATTTTAGCACCAGGTGGTGGCAATATTGGTATTGGTTTCGCGATCCCAAGTAATATGGCGCGTGATCTCAGCCAACAACTGATTACACATGGTGAAGTAAAACGCGGTATTTTAGGTATTCGCGGCACTGAAATGAATGCTGATTTAGCGAAATCCTTTAAAATTGATGCCCAACGCGGTGCTTTTGTCAGTGAAGTATTGGCGGACTCTTCCGCAGCTAAAGCCGGTATCAAACCAGGTGATGTCCTTATTTCTATTGATGGTAAACGCATTAATAGCTTTGCTGAATTAAAAGCAAAAGTTGGTACAACACCACCAGGTAAAGAGATCCTGATTGGTTTGATCCGCCAAGGAAAACCAATGGATGTCAAAGTTACACTAGAGAAACAATCAGCAGATGCAACGCGAGCGGATAACTTCTCTCCCGCACTTCAAGGGGCAACACTCAGTAACTATGTTAACAAACAAGTTAAAGCGGTTGCTGTAGATTCTGTGGAGAAAGGCTCAGCGGCAGCAGCATCGGGGTTACAAAAAGGCGACCTTATTATTGGTATCAACAATATGCCAATTGGCTCCTTAGGTGACTTACGTAAAACCATCGATGCTAAACCACCGGTTCTTGCATTAAACATTAAACGTGGCAACGAAGAAATTTATCTTCTGTTACGTAACAGCTCGCGTTAAACCCCACTTACTAGTATCTAATTTATTTGTTCCTTTCTGCCCTATTACTTCGGTAATAGGGTTTTTTTCTTGATTTCATATCACTAAAAAACGATTTTCTACGCTGACATATCCTTTCAAAAGCGAAACTGTGCTATTCTCATGACACTTACGACGCTATCCTCTTATTCAAACATAAATACAGGATTTTTATGTTAAGCAAGCTACTGCGATCTACCTTGATTGGTGTTTTAACAGCTGCCATTCTTTTGGTTGCGGTACCTTCTATCCGCCCTATCTTTATTGAACACCTGATTAATGGTGATTTTCTTAATGCCCCATTTAGCTATAACAAAGCCGTGCGCCGTGCGGCACCTGCGGTAGTTAATGTCTACAGCAGCACAATGGGAAGCTTTTCTCAAGAAGGGCGCGAGCTTACCTCGCTAGGTGCGGGGGTGATTATGGATCCGCGGGGCTATATTCTTACCAATCAGCACGTTATTAATAATGCAGATCAAATTATTGTGGCTTTGCAAAATGGTGATCTCTACGAAGGGTTATTGATTGGCTCAGATCCCTTAACCGATCTTGCAGTGTTAAAAGTTGATGCAGAAAAATTACCTACCATCCCCATCAATAGTAAGCGTATTTCTCATGTGGGTGACGTCGTTTTAGCCATTGGTAACCCATTTAATATTGGGCAAACGATCACACAAGGTATTATTAGTGCCACAGGACGTGTCGGCTTAAGCCCAACACGTTACCAAAACTTCCTTCAAACCGATGCGTCAATTAATGAAGGTAATTCAGGGGGGGCACTGATTAATACTGAAGGTGAGTTAGTGGGTATTAATACCATGACCTTTGATTCAGGCACCTACAATGGCTATCGCCCCAGTGCGGAAGGACTTGGTTTTGCTATTCCAACACAATTAGCCGTAAAAATTATGAATAAGCTTATCCGTGATGGGCGAGTTATTCGTGGTTTTATTGGTATTACCGCGAAAGAACTACCTAAAATTCGCTCTTCAAATACCGATATTAAACAGATCCAAGGATTACGTATCTTCCGCATTACGCCCAATAGTCCTGCTGATAAAGCGGGAATGAAAACAGGCGATATTATTTTAAGTATCGACCATGCTCCGGCTAAATCAGCTATGGAGATGATGGACTATATTGCAGAAACACGTCCTGGTACCGTTTTACCGGTAACCTTATTACGTGATGGTAATGAAATAAATGTTGATGTCACTATTTCAGAATATCAGCCAGAGTCATAGCCATAGCTAACTTTCGCGAGTTACCTTGTTATTCACGACATTATTGCTTATTTACCATGCGGCTATTTTCAATGGCATGCCAAATTTTTTCTGCTTTACGTCCAATAAAAATCAGTGAAATAGCCAAGATAAAAAAGAAAATTGCACTATGTAAGCTATTCCAGAAATATTCAAAAAAGCGGGTATAAAGATTGATACCAAGGAATGTTAGTCCAAAGCCTCTCAACATGCCATCATCGGTTTTTAAACTGATATAAATACAAATGACAGCAACAACAGCAAATAATAAAGCCCAAGGTAATAACTGCACACTTGAAATGTAATACCACGTATCCGGATCGTAATTACCAAAAATAGACATGATCCACAACGCAATAAAGAGATAAGACAGTCCCATTATCTTTGTCATAAAAAATAAGCGACGGCGCATTAAAATATTTTGCAAAAAATAGCATCCCGCTAATAATGCAGAGCCAAATAACACGAAGCGAATAGGATAATTCATGCCTAGCCAATAAGCGCCCCAACCGGACATATAACCCGTTTTTGCACCAAACCAATTGCCCAACATTAATAAGAAAAATAACCACACTAATGAAGAGCGACTGATAAAACCAATCACAGCATAAATAATGCAACCCATTAAAAGAAGTGGCGCAATATTACCACTACCATCATCTAACAACTCACCGAGTTGCCAAAGAAAAACCGCCGTAAATAATATCCCTAAAAAGAGAATAAACTCAGTACTGTAATGCCATAGTATTTCTTTGCGTTGGCGTTTAAATCCCCAAAAATAAAACATACCAGCAATAAGTGCAGGAAATACCACACGCATAATCTCAGAGACACTAAATAATTCGATAAGATAATGAATTAACGCGGTATCACTAAAAAGGTTAACGGCAGCAATAATTAAGCAGGCAATAGCTATCCAAAAAGCATAGCGACTCAATCTTTTCCAATCAAAGGGAAGCCGTTGTAATGTACTTTCTAGTTGTTGATGCTGTTGTGCTGATAGCTCACCAGATTGTTGCCAATGATCAAGTGCTTGACGAATAACACGCTCTTGTTTCCTTGTGACCTGCATAGCATTTTTTCCTTTTTTATTGATAAGCGGTTAATAAAGAGTTATCTAACACAGGCTGACTTTCTTTACTGTATCCTGCTATCAAAGAATTACCATAGGTATTATTTTATTAATTTCATTTAGAATGAT
>NZ_CAWPAV010000188.1:0-20544 GCF_963885725.1 Proteus sp. G4380 | reverse complement strand
CTAATATCTTAGCTAAAAAATTAAATGATGAAATATTTTCAAAAAAAATAAAAATTACGCTTATTTCAGATAATCCATACCATTATTACAAACCTGCATTTATGTATATTGCATTTAACCTTTTCTTAAAAGAAGAGTTAATGCGATCACAAAGAAGTTTATTAAGACCAGAAATTGAATTTGTTATAGATAAAGCTGAAAGTTTCGATTTTAATAATAAAACAGTTTATTGTTGTTCTAAGAAAAAATATCACTATGATTTTCTCGTATTAGCCACAGGATGTGTTCCTCGTCTTGATAGAATTGAAGGTTTAGCTGAAGCTGGAAATCATTTTTATCAATATGAAGCTGCACGAAAATTAGCAGATAAAATTGCTACCATTGAAAAAGGGCGTGTATTTATCACGGTAACTTTCCCTGAAACGCCAAATGTACCTCACCAATGTGGTATTGCACCAATGGAAACAACCTTGATGCTGGATGAATTTTTACGTCAGCGACGGGTAAGAAGTAATATAGAAATTGTTTATACCTATCCTACCGTAGCTCAACTATTAAGAAATTGTCTTTTTATGCAGCAAGAAGTTTGTGAAGTACTTCCTGCGGTCTTTTCTGAACGAGATATCAAAGCAAAGCGTGGTTTTACATTAAGTCATGTTGATCCTGATAAGAAAATCGCCTATTCGAAAGAAGGAGAAGCAGAGCCTTTTGATATCTTAATGAGCACACCTCCTATAACAGCGGTAGAAGCCATTCGTAATACAGGATTAAGTGAATATAACAATGGTGAAGGCTGGCTACCGACCGACCCTGAAACATTACAGGTATATGGGTTAAATCAAGTTTATGTGTTAGGTGATACGGTTGATTTGCCTATTAGTAAGGCCGGTGGTAGCTGTCATAACCAAGCGGGTGTTATAGCTAATAATATTTGTGGTGAACTGCGTTATGGTTATCCGGCTGCAATTTATGATGGTCGAGTACAAGCTGTTGCCCAAATGGGATTATCAGCGGGTATGCCATTACAGTATGACTATAAACATGATGTTATTCCAACACCTCCAACAAAACTCGGTGGCATGTTACGTAACGGTTATAACCGGGGCTTATATTGGGCAACGGTCAGAGGATTATTGTAGGGGAATAAAATAATGAGTGAAAATAATTTAAGCCCAAATGAAAAACCGTTGTTATCTAATGAAGATAAAATTCATTTAGAACATTTACTAGAAAAAATAAGGCCTTTATTAGCATTAAAGCGCCTAGATAATATTGTTGATTTATTATCCTTAGCCTCAGATACCGTCGATATTATGGATAACGCAACGGTAGAAAAATTGGCGGTTGCTTTTGAAGAAACATTAATTCCGGTTTGGGAATTAACTACGGCCTTTAATATGGCTAAAAAAGAATCTCTTTATCAGGATAAAAAATATACCTTAGGTGCGACTTTTTCATTATTAAAAAATCCTGACACCTTAAAAGGATTAATTATTGTATTAAGGACATTACAAATTATTGGGGAAAATAATCAGAAAATAGAAGTTTAATTAATGTCAAGGAGATATAATGACGCAAAGTAATAAGTGTTTTAATACTCAAGCAATACATTATGGCTACTCTCCGTTAGATTATCAGGGGGCATTAGTGCCTCCTGTTTTTCAAACGTCCACTTTTGCATTTCCCACGGCTCAATATGGTGCTGATTGTTTTGCTGGGAAAGAAAAAGGGCATTTTTATACTCGTATATCTAACCCTACATTGGATTTATTAGAAAAACGATTAGCTCAGTTAGAGCAAGGAGACGCTTCTGTTGTTTTTTCTTCCGGTATGGGAGCTATCACTTCAACATGTTGGTCATTATTGCAGCCAGGAGATGAACTCATTGCTGATATGACCGTTTATGGTTGTACTTTTACTTTCTTTAATCATGGGCTGGCTAAATTTGGTATCACTATCAAACATGTTGATTTAACCGATCCTGAAAAATTAGCCGAAGCAATTACAGATAGAACAAAGCTTATTTTCTTTGAAACACCGGCTAATCCTAATATGCGGGTTAGTGATATTGAAAAGATCGCTAATATTGCGCATCAACATGATGTTTTAGTCATGGTTGATAGTACTTACTGTTCGCCTTATTTACAAAAGCCACTAACCTTAGGCGCGGATATTGTCGTACATTCTATGACTAAATATTTATCAGGTCATGGTGATGTGATGGCGGGCGCAATTATCACTAATTATCAATTAGCAGATAAAATTCGCGTTGAGGGCTTAAAAGATATGACGGGGGCTTGTTTATCACCTCATGATGCAGCACTCGTCTTAAGAGGGATAAAAACGCTTAGCATTAGAATGGAAAAAATTTGCCAGAATGCGCAGCGTATTGCGCAATTTCTTGAAAATCATCCTAAGGTGGCAACGATTTCATATCCCGGATTAAATTCTTTTCCTCAATATGAACTTGCCAAAAAGCAGATGGCGTTACCTGGTGGCATGATAAGTATGGAGTTGAATGGTGGAATAAAAGCTGGCAGAGAATTTCTTAATCGCTTAATGCTTTTTACTCGAGCGGTGAGTTTAGGTGATTGTGAATCATTGGCTCAGCATCCTGCGACTATGACTCATGCGACATACAGTGCACAAGAGCGTCAACGCCATGGTATTAGTGATGGATTAATTCGTTTATCAATCGGTCTTGAAGACGTTGATGATTTAATTGCTGATTTAACCCAAGCGCTAGCCTAATTGTATTGAGCGCAGATAATGGATAAAGAAAAGGCTGTGAATGACTCACAGCCTTTATTTTTCTTGATAACAGTAGATTATTTCTGCGTTATTCTTGGTTTGATACCAATATAGTAACCAACAGTTAAAATAGCCACCCATACTAACCCAACGATTAATGCCATTCGGGTTGATTCAAAGTAGCCTAAAATTGCTATCACAAATGCCATAAAAATAATGGTAATGGCGGGTGCTATTGGCCAAAATGGTACAGGGAATTTTAGTTTTTTCGCCTCTTCAGCACTCATTTGGCGACGCATAGCCACTTGAGAAAGTAAGATCATCAACCAGACCCATACAGTGGCAAATGTCGCGATAGAGGCAATAAGTACGAAGATTTTTTCTGGAATAAGATAGTTAAGCACAACCCCTAATAATAGCACCACTGACATCACTAATACGGTCATCCAAGGTACACCGTTACGCGTCAGTTTCATAAAGGATTTAGGTGCTTGCCCTTCTTGTGCCATGCCGTACATCATGCGACCAGCACCGAAAATATCACTGTTTATCGCAGAGATAGCGGCGGTGATCACCACAAGATTAAGAATGTTAGCGGCTGAATTGATACCCAGATTGGAAAAAATTTGTACAAATGGACTACCGTTATGGCCAATTTGTTGCCATGGGAAGATGCACATTAAAATAAAAATGGTCAGTACATAGAATAGTAAGATACGAAATGGCACCGCATTGATAGCTTTAGGGATCGTTTTTTCTGGATCTTTAGCTTCACTGGCGGTAATACCAATAACCTCAATACCACCAAAGGCAAACATCACAATGGCGAGTGAGGCAATAATGCCTTCTATACCATTTGGCATAAAACCACCAAACTCCCATAGGTTAGAAATACCAATTGGATGTTCTGTTTGCTGACCAAAGCCGTAGATCATTATGGCTACACCACCGATAATCATGGCAATAATTGCAGTCACTTTAACGATAGAGAGCCAAAATTCCATTTCACCAAATATCTTCACATGACATAAATTTAAGGCACCAATAAAACAGACTATGCCTAATACCCATATCCATTGGTCGACATCGGGAAACCAAAGTTTCATATAAAAACCAAATGCGGTTACGTCGGCAAGACAAACGATAAGCATTTCAAAAACGTAGTTCCAGCCAGTTAAAAATCCGGCTAATGGTCCCATATAATGGCTAGCATATTGTGAAAAAGAACCCGCCACTGGATGATGGACCGCCATTTCCCCTAATGCGCGCATAACCATAAATACTGCGGCACCACCAATAAGATAAGCAAGAAGTACAGCGGGGCCTGCTTTTTCAATCGCCGCGGCTGAACCATAAAAAAGCCCTGTCCCAATAGCAGAGCCTAGCGCCATGAAACGAATATGCCGCCCTGATAGTCCTCGTGAAAGTTTATTCTCTTTTTGCATCTAAAGTGTTTCCCATCTCTGTCCAACCGAAAAATCGGCTCTCTTTTTTTCAGTGTCTTTTCGCACGTTAGCTATCCAAAACAAAGCATGTACCTTATCATAAAGCCTCTTACGGTGAGACAGTTATCTGTAATAATCATCAGCATTCATTGGATATCAGAGTTTCTTATGCAATACCCCATTAATGAAGTGTTTCAAACCTTGCAAGGTGAAGGTGTTTTTACTGGCGTTCCTGCGCTTTTTGTTCGATTACAGGGATGCCCTGTAGGATGTAGTTGGTGTGATACCAAACATACTTGGGAAAAAGAAGAGAGCAAGAAAGTCCCTCTTGGAGATATTCCCATTAAAACACAAGAAAGTGATACTTGGGGTATAGCCACTGTCGAAGATATTTTATCACTTTTCCGGCAACAACGTTATAGCGCAAAGCATGTGGTGATAACGGGAGGGGAACCCTGCCTTTATGACTTACGGCCTTTGACGGAAGGCTTAGAAAAAGCAGGTTTTGATTGCCAAATAGAAACCAGTGGCACGCATGACATCCTCTGTAGTGAAGCAACATGGGTAACACTTTCGCCGAAAGTTGGTATGCGAGGTGGATTGAGTGTTTTATCTAGTGCGATTAATCGTGCCAATGAAATTAAACACCCTGTTGCTCGTGAAAAAGATATCGAAGCACTGGATGATTTACTGCGATTAAGAACTCAACAACCTATGGCGATCGTTGCCTTACAACCAATCAGTTGTAAAGAGAGTGCAACAGCGTTATGTATTAAAACCTGTATTGAGCGTAATTGGCGTTTTTCAATGCAAACACATAAATATTTAAATATCGCCTAGTGTGTCATTTATCGTTAAAAAAAATCAGCCTATGAGTGGCTGATTTTTTTAGGTGAAAATTACTCACCACGATAAATACATCCTGCGGTACATGTCTCTTTAACCATCACGGCGGATAACAGGGGGAGTGATGGTTTAACTTGTTGCCAAATCCATTTTGCCAGTACTTCGCTGGTTGGATTTTCTAACCCTTCAATGTCATTAAGATAATAGTGGTCGAGCCTATCAAGAGTCGGTTTAAATGCGGCTTTCACATCAGCAAAATCAATTAGCCAACCTGACTGCGCATCTACTTCACCAGTGATTTCTAATCTCACTAAAAATGAATGCCCATGTAAACGTCCACATTTATGGCCTTTGGGAACATGGGGTAAGTGGTGCGCAGCTTCAAACTGAAAATCTTTAAAGATGGTGGTTATCATCAAAACTCTCTTGACTTAAATAGTAAAAAAATACAGATAAAACGGTGTCTATTTAGTGTATCTGATTTAGTGTGTTACGCCTAATCAGCTTAACCTTAGCGACTTATTATATTCTTTTTCGTTTATTCGTTATATCGATAAAGGAAATCGGTAAATAAATTTAGTCTTTAAGGTTATTAGATAGAGCAAACCAGTCTTTAAGTCGTGCTCTGATCGTGCGATACCCTCTTATTCATTAAAAAAGTCCAACCACAATAACAGCACCGATGCAGTGCAATGTTTTTTTAAGGCAGGATCGATGAGCAATCAACCCCCATTATTATCAATGCTTCCATTAACACAGGAGCAATTGAATAAATTACAGGATGTGACGAAAGACTTAACTCCAGCCCAATTTGCTTGGCTTTCTGGCTATTTTTGGGGGCAATTAAATCAGCATTCATCCACTAAAGATGAGCTGGTAAGTGTACAAAGTCAGGTTCCCCAACAAGAAACCATCACCGTGATATCAGCATCACAAACTGGCAATGCACGTCGTTTAGCTGAACAATTACGCGATAAATTGGTTGATAATCAACTTAATGTTGAGCTCTATAGTGCGAGTGAATATAAATTTAAGCAGATCCACAAAACGACAACCTTAATTATTATTACCTCAACACAGGGGGAAGGTGAACCTCCTGAAGAAGCCATTGCATTTTATAAATATTTGCACTCTAAAAAAGCCGCGCCAATGAAACAAACGGCTTATGCTGTACTGAGTCTCGGCGATAGTAGCTATGAACATTTTTGCCAAGCAGGTAAAGATTTTGATCATCAACTGGCGCAACTTGGCGCGACCAGTCTATTAGAAAGATTAGATGCAGATGTTGATTATCAAGCTGACGCTGATAAATGGATAACTCAGCTGACTGATATTTTAAAAATACGTGTACCTGAGCAAAACACTCAAGTATTGCAACAAACACAATCAGGAACAACCGACAGTGTCGATACCGCACGCTACCATCGTGATGCACCTTTTAGTGCCACTTTATTAACTAATCAGAAGATCACCGGTCGACATTCAGATAAAGATATTCGTCATATTGAAATCAGTCTAGCAGGCTCTGAATTGCAATATCTTCCCGGAGATGCACTAGGAGTATGGTTTAAGAATTCGGAAGAAAAAGTGGATGAGCTTATTACCCTATTATGGTTAACGGGGGATGAGCAGGTAAATGTTAAATCACAAACATTAACGTTAAAAGAAGCATTATTGCATCATGTTGAATTAACTCAAAATAGTGCACCAATTATTAAAGCATATGCCCAATTATCCCGCCACGAAGAGTTATTATCGCTGGTGGCTGATAAAAGCAAACTTCAGCAATATGCGCAAACCAACCCAATTAATGAAATGGTACGTCAATATAGTGCGCAACCTAATGCTCAAGAGTTTATTGATATATTGCGCCCATTAACTCCACGTCTTTACTCCATCGCTTCATCACAACAAGAAGTTGATGATGAAGTTCATCTTACCTTAGGTGTTGTTCGTTATAACGTCGATCAGCGTGCTTATACAGGAGGTGCCTCAGGGTTCTTAGCTGATCAACTTCAAGAAGGCGATACAGTAAACGTTTTTATTGAACGTAATGATCATTTTCGTTTACCTGAAGATAATCAAGTCCCTGTGATTATGATTGGCCCGGGGACGGGGATTGCGCCTTTTAGAGGGTTTATGCAACAACGTGAAAGTGAAGGTGCGACGGGGAAAAACTGGCTCTTTTTTGGCAATCCTCATTTTGTAGAAGATTTCCTTTATCAAGTGGAATGGCAACGTTATGTCAAAAGCGGGTTGTTAACACGTATTGATTTAGCATGGTCGCGTGATCAAGCCGATAAAATTTATGTGCAAGATAAATTACGGGAGCAAGGTCAGGAAATTTGGCAATGGTTACAGCAAGGTGCTTATCTCTACGTTTGTGGTGATGCATCAAGAATGGCTAAAGATGTTGAACAAACATTGTTAGAAATAGTAATGACCCATGGCAATAAAAATATTGAACAAGCAGATGATTATTTAAGTGAGCTACGTTTAGCACGTCGTTATCAGAGGGATGTTTATTAAAATGAAATCACAAACTCAAGCGCCCTTAGTGGTTGAAGGAAAACTATCTGATAGTGAACGTATGAAAAAAGAGAGTAATTTCTTACGAGGCACTATTAGTGATGATCTACAAAATGGTCTAACCGGTGGTTTTGAGGGCGATAATTTTTTATTAATTCGTTTTCACGGTATGTACCAACAAGATGATAGAGATATTCGTGCCGAGCGTGCCCAACAGCTACTAGAGCCTCGTCATGCCATGATGTTACGTTGTCGTTTACCGGGCGGTGTCATCACACCAAAGCAGTGGCTAAGTATCGATAAGTTTGCTAGTGAAAATACGCTCTATGGCAGTATTCGTATTACTAATCGTCAAACTTTTCAATTTCATGGCATTTTAAAAGGTCATGTTAAACCGGCTCACCAAATGCTAGCGTCAACAGGCCTTGATGCTCTTGCAACCGCCAATGATGTTAATCGAAATGTGCTATGTACCTCAAACCCTGAACAATCTTCATTGCATCAAGAAGCTTATGAATGGGCCAAAAAACTATCCGAGCATTTATTGCCACGCACCCATGCCTATGCAGAAATTTGGTTAGATAAAGAGAAAGTGGCGACAACGGATGAGGAGCCTATTTTAGGTGAAACCTATTTACCTCGGAAATTTAAAACATCGGTGGTGATCCCCCCTTATAACGATGTTGACTTGCATGCCAATGACATGAATTTTATTGCCATCGCAGAAAATGGGCATTTGGTTGGTTTTAATGTGCTAGTCGGTGGCGGCCTTGCGATGACCCATGGTGATAAAAAAACCTTTCCGCGTTTAGCTAGTGAATTTGGTTATATTCCTATTGATAAAACATTAGCAGTCGCTGAAGCGATTGTGACGACGCAACGAGATTGGGGCAATCGTACTGAACGTAAAAATGCCAAAACCAAATACACCTTAGAGCGTGTTGGTATTGAAACATTTAAACAGGAAGTTGAACGTCGCTCAGGCGTTATGTTTGATATGATCCGACCGTATCAATTTACTCACCGTGGTGATCAAATTGGTTGGTTAAAAGGGGTTGATAACAAATGGTATCTAACCTTATTTATTGAAAGTGGTCGATTAATCGATAAACCTAATGCGCCGTTAAAAACGGGGGTTGCTGAAATTGCCAAAGTGCATCTTGGTGACTTTCGTTTAACAGCTAATCAAAATTTGATTGTTGCTGGTGTACCAGAGGCACAGAAAGAGCAGATTGAGGCGATAGCGCGTCAATATGGTTTAATTAATGATGAGGTTACACCGCTGCGTAAACATGCCATGGCGTGTGTTTCATTTCCAACCTGCCCATTAGCCATGGCAGAAGCGGAGCGTTTCCTTCCCGCATTTACCGATACCCTTGATAATATCATGGCTAAATACGGAGTCAGTGATGAGCATATTGTTGTACGTGTAACAGGGTGTCCTAACGGTTGTGGTCGTGCGATGTTGGCGGAAGTCGGACTGGTGGGTAAAGCCCCCGATCGCTATAACTTACATCTAGGAGGAAACCGCATGGGTACTCGCATTCCTAGAATGTATCGTGAAAATATTTCATCACAAGAAATCATTGAAATTCTTGATACTTTAATTGGTCAGTGGGCTATTTCACGTGAATTAAATGAAGGTTTTGGTGATTTTCTTATTCGCACTGATGTTATCAAACCCGTTGTTAATTCAGCCATTGATTTTTATGAAGTGCAGGAGGTGATATGAGTCGATTATCACTTTCTCAGTTGGTGTTGCTATCGATTGAAGAGCAGCGACTGGCGCTTGATGAAATCAACCAACAATTAGAGCAAAAAACGGCGATAGAGCGGGTGATTTGGGCTTTAGAACATCTTCCTAACCAGTTTGTTTTAAGCTCAAGTTTTGGTATTCAAGCGGCAGTTTGTTTGCATTTGCTTACCAGACAATATCCCGATATACCTGTAATTTTGACAGACACAGGTTATCTCTTTCCCGAAACATATCAATTTATTGATGAATTAACCTCTTCACTACAACTTAATTTAAAAGTATATCGCGCTGAAATATCTTCATCTTGGCAAGAAGCACGCTATGGCAAGCTTTGGTTGCAAGGGATTGAAGGTATCGAACGTTATAACCAAATAAATAAAGTTGCGCCAATGGAAAGGGCATTAAAGGAGTTACAGGCGAAGACATGGTTTGCAGGGCTACGACGCCAGCAATCCAAAAGTCGAGAGCATTTACCTGTTTTATCCATAGCGAAAGGTATTTTTAAGTTACTACCGATAGTCGATTGGGATAATAAACAAATTTATCAATATCTTAAACAGCATAATTTACCTTATCATCCATTATGGGAACAAGGTTATCTGTCTGTGGGTGATACGCATACGACACGCAAATGGCAAGAGGGAATGAGTGAAGAAGAGACGCGATTCTTTGGCTTAAAACGTGAGTGTGGATTACACGAATAATATTATTATTCATTATTAATATCGCTATTTATTTTGAGTGGGCAATAGAGTCATCTGTTGCCCTCTTTGTCGTGAGTAAAATAATAACCATTTGAAATTATTATATTTTTGCTTATTCCTTTCTGTTCCATCACATAGCTTTTTGTCATTTCATAACCCCGAATGCACCTTTTATAGTCGTTATTCATATAAGTAAACAATAAAAATGTGAGATACGCGTATGGATTACCTACCCTTATTTGTGGAATTAAAACAGCGCCCAGTATTACTGGTTGGCGGTGGGCATGTCGCTGCGCGTAAAGCCGTACTGTTATTAAAAGCGGGCGCTCGGTTACGTGTTATCGCGCCACAGTTATGTGATGAATTGCATCTTGCTTATCAGCAAAATCAAATTGAGTGGATTGCAGGGCAATATCAGTCAGAGTATTTACTTGGCATGATGTTGGTGATCGTGGCAACAGACGATAAGGTATTAAATCAACAAGTGTATCTAGATGCGCAAGCACGCCACATTTTTGTCAATGTCGTCGACTCTCAACCCCAATGCTCTTTTATCTTTCCTGCCATTATCGATAGAAATCCGATATTAATTGCCATTTCATCAGCGGGCAAAGCCCCTGTTTTAGTTCGTATGATACGGGAAAAGCTAGAGGCATTATTACCTACCTCATTAGGGACTATGGCGACTATTGCGGGGAAATGGCGCAATAAAGTGAAACAAAAACTGACTGGTTTTCAAGCACGTTGCCGCTTTTGGGAGCAAGCGTTTAGCGGCAAATTTGCCTCATTAGTGGCAAGTGGTCAATTAATACAAGCGCAAGCACAGCTTGAACAACAACTGTCTCATCCAGATAGCCCACAAGGTGAGCTTGCTTTAGTGGGAGCTGGGCCGGGTGATGCCGGGTTATTAACCTTACGAGGTTTGCAAGTTATCCAGCAGGCCGAGGTGGTACTTTATGACAGTTTAGTCAGTGCAGACATCTTAGAACTGGTGCGCCGTGATGCTGATAGAATTTGTGTGGGTAAAAGAGCGGGGCAACACAGTATGTTGCAAGAAGAAATCAATCAATTGATCGTGAAATATACTCAGCTTGGTAAACGAGTTGTCAGACTAAAAGGGGGCGATCCTTTTATTTTTGGACGCGGAGGAGAAGAGCTTGAAATTGCGGTACAACATGGTATTCCTTTTCAAGTTGTTCCCGGTGTTACCGCAGCTAGTGGGGCCAGTGCTTATGCGGGTATTCCATTAACTCATCGTAACTATGCGCAAAGTGTCACTTTTATGACTGGGCATTGCCAATCAGGGGGGATAGAGCCAGATTGGCAAGCTTTAGCGCAAGCTAATCATACGTTAGCAATTTATATGGGAACGACGAAAGTAGAACTTATTAGCCAGCGTTTAATAGAGCAAGGTCGTTCACCACTCACCCCTATTGCCGTCATTAGTTGCGGTACACGCCATGATCAACAGATCTTAACGGGAAATTTAACACAATTAGCGCAATTAGCTAAGCAAGCTCCCACCCCGGCATTATTAATCGTTGGAGAAGTTGCTGCATTACATCACCAACTTGCGTGGTTTGGTGATAGACAAACTCAACATACCTCTGCCATCCACTCATCTTTGGTTCATTTTGCCTAAACGAGGTTGTTATGAATGAAACACAATTAACTCATCTTCAGCAATTAGAAGCAGAAAGCATTTATATACTGCGTGAAGTTGTCGCTGAATTTGAAAATCCCGTCATGCTTTACTCAATAGGCAAAGATTCTTCGGTGATGTTGCATCTAGCACGTAAGGCTTTTTATCCGGCGAAATTACCTTTTCCTCTTTTACATGTTGATACGGGTTGGAAATTTCGTGAGATGTATGAGTTTCGCGATAAAACGGCCAAAGAGTATGGTTTTGATCTCAAAGTTTATCGTAATCCCCAAGGGGCACAATTGGGGATCAATCCCTTTATTCATGGTAGCGCCAAGCATACAGATATCATGAAAACAGAAGGTCTTAAGCAAGCTCTGGATAAATATGGTTTTGATGCCGCATTTGGTGGGGCGCGTCGTGATGAAGAAAAATCGCGTGCTAAAGAGCGTATTTACTCATTTAGAGATAGATCTCATCGTTGGGATCCGAAAAATCAACGTCCAGAATTATGGCAAAACTACAACGGCCAAATTAATAAAGGGGAAAGTATTCGCGTTTTTCCATTATCAAATTGGACGGAGCTAGATATTTGGCAATATATCTATTTAGAAAACATCGATATTGTGCCGCTCTATTTCGCTAAACACCGTCCAGTTATTGAGCGGGATGGTACCTTGATTATGGTTGACGATGATCGAATCGACCTAAAAGCTGGAGAGGTGATCACACAACAAAAAGTACGCTTTAGAACATTAGGCTGCTGGCCATTAACGGGCGCTATTCCTTCACAAGCAGACACATTACCCGCCATTATTGAAGAGATGTTAATTTCCACCAGTAGCGAGCGACAAGGGCGTTTAATTGACAGTGATCAGTCTGCTTCAATGGAACTTAAAAAACGTCAGGGTTATTTTTAATAGGAGTCACTATGGGACTTGCAGCCATCAAAACCAACCAACTGATCGCCGGTGAAATAGCACAATCAGGTGGTGTAGAAAATTATTTAAAAACACAACAGAACAAAGGGTTATTACGTTTTTTAACCTGTGGCAATGTTGATGACGGAAAAAGCACCTTAATTGGTCGCTTACTTCATGATACGCGGCAGATCTACGAAGATCAGCTCTCCACCTTACAAAACGAAAGTAAAAAGATTGGTACTCAAGGTGAAAAATTAGATCTCGCTTTGCTGGTGGACGGTTTAGCGGCTGAACGAGAGCAAGGGATCACTATTGATGTAGCTTATCGCTATTTTTCAACAGCCAAACGAAAATTTATTATTGCAGATACGCCGGGACATGCACAATATACCCGCAATATGGCGACAGGAGCATCAACGAGTACGCTTTCTATTCTGCTGATCGATGCTCGAAAAGGGGTACAAGAGCAAACTCGCCGCCATAGTTTTATTAGCACACTCCTTGGGATCCGTCACTTAGTGGTCGCGATTAATAAAATGGATCTACTTGATTATCAACAAGAGATCTTTGAGTCGATCCAACAAGATTACCTGCACTTTGCACAACAATTACCGCGCGATCTCACTATCGAATTTGTGCCTATCTCTGCACTGGAGGGGGATAATGTGGTATCTCCTTCATTAAATATGCCTTGGTATACAGGAAAAACCCTGCTGGCATTACTTGAAGATGCGCCGGTTAAATTTAAATTAGGGGCTAAATCTCAAAGATTGCGTTTTCCTGTACAGTATGTGAATCGTCCTGATTTAGATTTTAGAGGCTACAGTGGCACAGTTTCATCAGGCTCTCTTTATCAAGGACAACAAATCAAAGTATTACCCTCAGGACAGCGTTCAACCATTAAACGTATTGTGACTTTTGATGGCGATCTGACTCAGGCGCAAGTGGGGCAAGCGATTACACTGCTGTTAGCGGATGAAATCGATATTAGTCGTGGCGACATTATTGTTGATGCTAACGATACCACTGCTAATGTTAGCAATCATGCGTTGGTGGATATCGTATGGATGTCAGAACAACCGTTAGTACAGGGACAAACCCTTGATATCAAAGTAGCGGGCAAAAAAAGTCGTGCCAAAATAGAGAATATTCACTATCAAGTTGATGTGGATAAGCTCACTCAACAAGTGACCGAAAGTTTAGCGCTAAATGCCATTGGGCATGTTGAAGTGTTATTTGAAGAGCCATTGGTGCTGGATAACTATCAACTTAATGCACAAACAGGGGGGCTTATTTTTATTGATAGATTAAGCAATGTCACGGTGGGTGCTGGTCTTATTCGAGAAATTCGCGACAACGTGCAACCCACAACTTCCCAATACGATGCATTTGAAATTGAACTCAATCAGTTGATCCGCCGCCATTTTCCGCATTGGGGCGCAAGAGACTTACTGGGAGGAAAATAGTGACGATACATCAAGATATTGTCTGGCATCCTCATCAAATAGGGTTAAAAGAGCGTGAAGCACAACAGGTACACAAAGGATGTGTACTTTGGTTTACTGGGTTATCTGGCTCAGGTAAATCAACACTGGCTGATGCGCTAGAGCAAACCTTATATCAGTACTCGACACTCCATGCGCCTATCCGCACCTATTTATTAGATGGTGATAATCTACGCCATGGTTTATGCCATGATCTTGGGTTTAGTGAACAAGATAGGCATGAAAATATTCGCCGTGTAGGGGAAGTGGCTAAACTAATGGTTGATGCCGGATTAATTGTCTTAACAGCATTTATTTCTCCTTATCAGCAAGATAGACAACAAGTAAGAGAAAGGTTTGCTCAAGGGCGATTTATTGAGATCTTTGTTGATACACCTTTAGCCCTTTGTGAAGCACGTGATCCTAAAGGCCTCTATCAAAAAGCGCGACGAGGAGAGATCAAACAGTTTTCCGGCATTGATTCACCTTATGAACGACCCATTGCGCCAGAAATTCATTTAGACGGCTCACTCGCGATTAATGAGCTTACACAACAAATCCTCGCTTATTTACAGCAACAACAAATTTACCGCTAATCATATCTCTACATCATTTTCTCTTATCTGGGAAAATATGTAGGGATAGAAGGGGTTTTTTAATAAACTGATTTGGCGGCAAATACAGTGTAAATACCACTTCTTTACTCACCACTCCAGTAGATAAAAACGCGCTTTTAAGCATATAACTTATACTTTATCTGAAAAATAGCGTGATTGTTTATGTTAAGGGTGGGGGGAATACGAATATTCATGTAATATATCTGCGCGCTTTTGTGGCGCAGATGGGAGAGTTGTGGGATGATTAGCCCATTCATTTTGGGGGTGGTAATGGGGAAATTAACAGTCTTACTTCTGATCTTACTTGGTTTTCTACAATATTCATTGTGGTTAGGTAAAAATGGTATTCATGATTACAACAAAGTAAGTCAAGAAGTTGAATCTGCATTAGCGCAAAACGCACAATTAAAGTCGCGTAATGATCGCTTATTTGCGGAGATTGATGACCTCAATGGCGGGCAAGAAGCATTAGATGAGCGTGCTCGTAGTGAACTTGGCATGATAAAGCCTAATGAAAGCTTTTATCGTATTGTTAATGATAAATCCCAACCACGTCGTTAATTTGTTGAATTAATAGTGTGCCTTGATATAAATACTATAATGAATATACCAAACTCTACTTTTCCTATTGTGGCGGTTATTCCCGCTGCCGGCATAGGTAGTCGAATGCAAGCAACCTGCCCGAAGCAATACCTTAAAATTGGCAGATTGACTATCCTTGAACATACTATTAATGCGCTATTAAAACATCCACGCATTTCGCAAATTATTGTCGCAATTAACCCAGAAGATGACTATTTTTATCACCTAGCCCTTGCTAAAGATAAACGAATTATTGTCGTTAAAGGAGGGGGACAACGTGCTGATTCGGTATTATCAGGGCTTCGCTATATTACAGAACATCTTGCGCAAAATACATGGGCGCTAGTTCATGATGCGGCAAGACCTTGCCTGTCCTTTAGTGATTTGGATAATCTTATTCAACTCATTGATGATAACCATCTTGATCCTCAATTTTGTGGCGGGATCTTAGCCTCTCCTGTGCGTGATACGATGAAACGTAGTCATCAACAAGATAACCATATTGAAAAAACAGTGGCAAGAGACACGCTATGGCATGCTTTAACGCCACAATTTTTCCCAGCGGCCTTGTTAAAACAAAATCTTGAAAACGCATTGGCACAAAACGTACCCATTACTGATGAAGCATCTGCGATGGAATTTGGTGGATATGAACCCTTATTAGTTAAAGGCCGTGCGGATAATATAAAAGTCACACAACCAGAAGACTTGGCTCTTGCAGAATTTTTCCTCTCTCGACAAATTACCAGCATAAGGAACACATAATATGAGAATTGGACACGGTTATGATGTACATAAATTTGGCGGAGAAGGCCCAATTATTATTGGTGGTGTGAGAATTCCTTATGAACAAGGTCTACTAGCCCATTCAGATGGCGATGTTGTACTACATGCGGTGACAGATGCCATTTTAGGTGCTGTTGCGATGGGCGATATTGGTACATTATTTCCTGATACAGATCCGGCTTATAAAGGTGCGGATAGCCGAGTATTATTGCGCGAAGCCTTTTCAAGAGTGATGGCTAAAGGTTACCGTATTGGTAATCTTGATGTCACTATTATTGCTCAGGCACCTAAAATGCTACCTCATACTCCACAAATGCGTGTCAATATTGCTGAAGATCTCCATTGTCATGTCGATGATATCAACGTTAAAGCGACCACTACTGAGAAATTAGGTTTTGTAGGACGCAAAGAAGGTATCGCTTGTGAAGCGGTGGTGTTATTAATCAAAGAGTCTTTATCTTAATGAGTGATTTACCAGAACTTCATTGGCTACATGGCAAACCGACAGCGACAGGGCGATTAAAATCGACACCAGAAGATTTTAAGGTCAGCGAAGATCTCGGCTTTACCTTAGATGGTGAAGGCGAACATGTGATGGTTAGAGTCAGAAAAACAGGTTGTAATACGGCTTTTGTGGCTGAAAAGTTAGCCAAATTTGCCGGTATTCATCCTCGAGATGCTAGTTATGCTGGGCTCAAAGACAGAAATGCGGTTACGGAACAATGGTTTTGTTTGCGTATGCCGGGTAAAGAGATGCCCGACTTTAGTCAATTTACGTTAGAAGGTTGCGAAATATTAGCAACTACCCGCCAGCAACGTAAGCTACGTATTGGGACATTAAAAGGGAACCATTTCACCTTAGTATTACGTGATATCTCCGATGTGACATCGGTGGAAACTCGTCTAGTAGAGATACAAAAACAAGGGGTTCCTAACTATTTTGGTGTGCAACGCTTTGGTCGTAATGGCGACAATTTACGCCAAGCATGGCGTTGGGCAACCAATGAAATTCGGGTAAAAGAGCGTAGCAAACGTAGCTTTTATCTCTCTGCTGCACGTAGTGCGATGTTTAATCATCTGGTGAGCCAACGACTTGAGCGTCATATTTATACTCAAGTGCTTTGTGGTGATGCGATGCAATTGCACGGTAAAAGAAGTTGGTTTGTGGCAGAAGAAGCGGAACTTGCCCAAACACAAACACGCTATGAAGAGCATGATATACATATTACCGCTCCATTGCCGGGTAAAGGTGACTTAGGTACACAAGCTCAAGCACTGATATTTGAAACCGACAACTTAGCTGACTACGAAGCATTATGGTCATTAGCGCAACAAGAGCGAGTTGATACCACTCGCCGTGCGATTAATTTGCTACCAGAAAATATGTCATGGCATTGGCTAGATGATACTACGGTTTCTTTATCGTTCTTTTTGCCAGCAGGAAGTTTTGCCACTAGCGTTGTCCGTGAATTGATATTATTAGGGAATATTGATGCTGAAAATATTAGTGAGTAATGACGATGGTGTTATGGCAAAAGGGATACAGACACTCGCAAAAGCCTTACGCCAGCGTTATGATGTACAAATTGTCGCACCGGATCGCAATCGTAGTGCAGCATCCAATTCATTAACTATTGATAGACCGTTACGTAAACAGCGACATGAAAATGGTGATATTGCGATAGTTGAAGGTACACCCACGGATTGTGTCTATCTCGGTGTTAATCATCTCGTCAGACCGCGTCCAGATATTGTGGTGTCTGGCATTAATCATGGCCCTAATTTAGGGGATGATGTGCTTTACTCTGGTACTGTTGCTGCCGCTACAGAGGGCCGGTTCTTAGGTTTACCTGCGATTGCGGTATCACTTGATGGCGAAACGCATTTTGACACAGCAGCCCAAGTGACTTGTGATGTTTTAGCTATGCTACAACGAGTGCCTTTAAGAGCTGGGAATATTTTAAATATTAATGTGCCTGATATTCCGTTAGCGGAGATCAAAGGTTTTCGTATAACACGTTGTGGAAGTCGTCATGCTTCACAACATGTTTATACACAAACAGATCCAAAAGGAAATACCCTTTATTGGATCGGGCCTCCTGGCGAAAAAAATGATGTGGGGCCGGATACAGATTTTGCAGCGGTTGATGCAGGTTATGTTTCCATCACACCATTACATGTTGATTCAACAGCGTATAAAGCGCTTGAGTTATTAAAAGATTGGTTAAATAAAGCAGAGGTCGAAAAAACATGTTAAGTCGGTCAATGAAAGACTTACTGACAATGTTAAAACAACACGGCATCAATGATGAGCGTCTGTTGGAAGCTATGAGCAAAGTACCCCGAGAGCTATTTATTGATGAAGCGCTCTCCCATAAGGCTTATGAAAATACGGCTTTACCTATTGGTAATGGTCAAACTATTTCACAGCCTTATATTGTTGCTAAAATGACATCACTGCTTGAATTACAAGCAACGGATTCTGTGTTAGAGATTGGCACAGGCTCTGGTTATCAAACTGCAGTATTAGCAAACTTAGTGCATCATGTCAGTTCAGTTGAACGGATAAAAATATTGCAGTGGCAGGCAAAACGACGCTTTAAGCACCTTGATTTACATAATATTTCGACTCGTCATGGCGATGGTTGGGAAGGTTGGGTATCAAAAGGCCCCTTTAATGCTATTATTGTTACTGCCTGTGCAACAGAAGTACCGCAACGACTCTTGATGCAATTAGCTGATGGTGGCAGGATGATCATTCCTGTCGGTGAACAGCAGCAGATGCTTAAGTTTATTCGTCGTTTAGGTAATGATTTTCACTATCAATCTATCGAGGCTGTACGCTTTGTCCCCCTAATTGCGGGTGAGTTAGCATAACTTCCAGATAAATCTGACCATTTTTTATTACTGCTTTTTTGTAGCTTGTCGTAATCTGCACTAATAAATGAAATATTTTCAAAAAATTGCAGTCTCTTTGTGTTACTCAACAAATTGCTAGACGCTAATGCCTTTTAAAAGGGAGAAGGAAGTATGAATTCAGAAAGCCCAATTAAGCATGTCCGCTGGGCAATCATGTGTTCGGTAATCGGATTTGCATTAACAGGCTGTGCCGACACGCCTTATCGTCCTGCACCGATAACCTCTGTCAATGATAGTTCGTCAAATCGTACCGTTTCTACATCACCTGTTACAACTAACAGTAATGCAGGAGTGGCAACACCTATTGAAAGAGGTTCAACTCCGTTACAAACAACGCCTCCTCCTTCTATTAGAGTGAATAACACAACCGCGCAGCCTCAAAGCCAGCCTCGTACGCAAAATGTTACCCCTCAAAATGTCAATACGGATGGTAGCGGACGCATTGTGTATAACCGTAATTATGACAATATCCCTAAAGGGAATTACAGCGGTAACACTTATACGGTTAAACGTGGCGATACAATGTTTTATATTGCGTGGATCACGGATAGTGATGTAAAAGATTTGGCCTCAATGAACAATATTCCAGAGCCATATAGCTTAAATGTTGGACAAGTACTTAAGATTGGTAACCGTCAAGTTAATACCGGTACCAATACCAATGTAAATACTTCGGTAATTAATAAACCAAGTAGTGAAGGTGTTCAGACAGCACAAACTAAGCCGTCAAATAATAATAGCTCAATGGGACCGTTGATCACGAAACCAACAACAACGACACCGCCAAAGACAACGACTTCGACACCAACAACTTCGGCAACAACCAGTAATAACACAACGGCAACCTCTAAACCTGCAGCCGCAACAGGTAAATGGGTATGGCCAGCACAAGGTAAAATTATTGAGAGCTACTCAAATGCGCCTGGTGGTAATAAAGGTATTGATATTAGTGGTACACGAGGTTCACCCATTGTGGCAACAGCCGCAGGTAAAGTGGTTTATGCAGGGAGCGCATTACGAGGTTATGGTAATTTAGTTATCATTAAACATAATGATGAATATCTCAGTGCTTATGCTCATAACGATACAATCTTGGTACGTGAACAGCAAAATGTAAATGCAGGACAGCAAATTGCGACCATGGGAAGTACTGGTACTAGTTCTGTTCGATTACACTTTGAGATCCGTTATAAAGAAAAATCACTTAACCCAATGAGCTATTTACCTAAAAGATAAATAAACGCTTAACGTTGTTAGTGAATAATCTGAAAATTAAGCCCTTTTGTTAATATTAACAAAAGGGCTTTTTTAGTTATTAAATTAATTAAAACCTTGAAAATAAATTTCTTTCACTAAGTAAGATTGCTTAGTTGGAACGTAAGCAAAATGAGATATTTCTGTCAAATTATAGATAAGATTAAATTAGACTGTTGATTATCGAACAATGAATGAGTATGCTAAAAAACGTTAGTTAAAAGTATGAATAAAAATCTAATGTATTCAAAGATAGTGTATTGAATTAACTTATTGTTTTTATTATAGGTTTGTTTTTTGTCTTAT
>NZ_CAWPAV010000187.1:0-3102 GCF_963885725.1 Proteus sp. G4380 | reverse complement strand
ATATTGCTATAATTAATGGTTATTTTTATTTTACTAAAATATCAGCCTATAATATATTATTAGCGTGAAAATAGATCATAATATATGTATCATAATTTCCGAAGCTGAAACAATTCAGTTTTTATATAATGACAATTAAATAGGTAATAGGCGATGAAGTATGATCTAAATGACCTCTATTATTTTGTTAAAGTGGTGGAGTTTGGCGGTTTTTCACAAGCGGCCGAAACGTTAGGTATTCCTAAATCAAAACTTAGTCGTCGTATTGCTGATTTAGAAGAGAGACTAAAGGTCTCGCTGATCTATCGTTCAACTCGTCAATTTCATGTCACTAAGATAGGGCAAACTTTTTACCAACAGTGTAAAAATGTCGTTGAACAAGCGGAGATTGCTCAAGAGGTTATTTGTTCAGCTCAAGGGCATCCTCACGGCACGATCAAACTCTCTTGCCCAGTTGCATTACTGCAAATTTATATTCAAGATATTTTGGTGGATTTTATGGCAAAATATCCTGATATCAATATACAAATTTTAGCGATCAATCGCCCTGTGGATGTGATCAGTGAAGGTCTTGACTTAGCTTTACGAGTTAGAGCATTACCTTTGGATGATTCTGGCTTAACGATGAAAATATTAGGCTATTCTCGCCGTGTTTTAGTTGCTAATCCGCTATTATTTGCAACCAACAGTGCGCCTGATTCTCCAGAGCAACTTGCTGATTATCCTATTTTAGCTAATAGCGAACATTCGCAGCAGTATACGCTAACGCTTACCCATAATGATGGTACCGTTTCAACGCAACATGTTACACCTAAATTAGCGACAACGGATGTGATGACTTTATATAAAGCAACATTAAAGGGACTTGGGATCACGCGTTTACCATTGAGTGTCGTAGAGAAAGAGTTAACAGATGGCTCTTTGGTGGAAGTCTTACCACAGTGGCGTTTTCCTAAAGATGTTATTCATGCCGTGTATCCGTCACGAAAAGGTTTATTACCTGCTATTCAAGTGTTATTAGATTATTTAGCGCAGAATATGGCTCCATATAAAGAGTAAAAAATAGATACAAACGACTGCTCTAAGTGAGCAGCCGTTTGTTATAAAAGTTATAGAGCAAGGAGAGTATTAATCATATTTCGTTTGGGATACGACCAAATTTACCTTGGTTAAAATCATCAATAGCTTGCCTAATTTCATCTTTGCTGTTCATCACAAATGGACCATAACCAACTACAGGCTCATTAATTGGCTCTCCGCTAAGATATAACACAACTGCATCTTCAATGGCTTCAAGGTTAATTGAGCCACCTTGATTATCTAAAATAACCAAATCGCCCGTATTTAATTGAGTTTGGCTATCAAGATAGGCGCTACCATGGAGTATCACTAATCCCACATAGCGATCTTTTTTGCTTGGTAAGGTCGTAGATTTACCACTTTTCAATTGAATATCCCAAACGTCAACAGGTGAAAAGGTTTTTGCCGCCCCTTGAGTTTGATGATATTCCCCCGCAATCACGCGCAGTTGTCCGGCATCATTCGCTAATGGAAGCACTGGAATAGCACTCTCTTTGAGTAACTGATAGCCAGCAGGCGCTGATTTAGCATGAGATGGGAGGTTTACCCATAACTGCACCATATCAAGTATGCCTCCCGCTTGGTTAAAGGCATCAGAGTGATACTCTTGATGTAATATACCTGATGCTGCGGTCATCCATTGTACATCTCCAGGGCCAATCACTCCTCCTTCACCTGTAGAATCGTGATGTGCCACTTCCCCTTTATAGACAATAGTCACAGTCTCAAACCCACGGTGAGGGTGTTCGCCTACACCACGGTTATGGCCTTGAGAGGCTGGAAAATCAGTCGGGCCGGCTCTGTCTAATAATAAAAATGGATTTAAATATTTACCATGATCACCATAACTAAATAGTGAGCGTACATGGAAGCCATCACCGACCCAATGTTGACGAGGCGCTTTATAAACACCAATAACTTTTTTCATAATGATATTCCTATAAAATTTCTATAGGTGGTATTCTAATGAGCTATATTGATTTGAGTAGAGGGGAAAATAGGTTTCATTATTCTAAAAATAGAACAATGACAAAAGTGTTTCAGTGTTCTATTTTTAGAATAGTGTTTATCATTATTGCTACTACCGACTTTTTAATTAATTGACTATTGTTAATTATATCGAGAGCGAGGAGATAATTAACGCTATTTCCTTATATCTTCTTCATATTGTTAATAATCGTTTTTGTTAATTAGAAGGAATAAATAAATGAGTACTCCTGCAAATTTCAATGGTCAACGTCCAGTTATTAATCCAGATGATGCTGTTATGTTATTGATCGATCACCAAAGTGGTTTATTCCAAACCGTTGGTGATATGCCAATGACGGAATTACGCGCTCGTGCTGCAGTATTAGCAAAAATGGCAACATTAGCGAAGATGCCAGTTATTACAACGGCTTCTGTCCCTCAAGGTCCTAATGGCCCATTAATTCCAGAAATTCATCAAAATGCACCACATGCTAAATATGTTGCCCGTAAAGGTGAAATTAACGCATGGGATAACCCTGAGTTTGTTGAAGCTGTGAAAGCAACGGGTAAAAAGCAATTAATTATTGCTGGTACTATTACGAGTGTTTGCATGGCATTCCCAGCAATTAGTGCTGTTGCTGAAGGTTATCAAGTTTTTGCTGTGATTGATGCATCAGGAACGTATAGCAAAATGGCAGAAGAAATTACCTTAGCACGTATTGTTCAAGCTGGTGTTGTGCCTATGGATACGGCAGCAGTGGCTTCTGAAATGCAAAAAACTTGGAACCGTGCAGATGCCGCTGAATGGGCTCAAGCTTATACCCAAATATTCCCTGCTTATCAGTTATTAATTGAAAGTTATAGTAAAGCTCAAGATGTTATAAAGAATAATGAAACTTTAGATTCACAACGTTAATTTGTTCTTGAATTTATTTAAAACTTATTAATTTAAAAATGCCTATAAATATTATTTTTATAGGCATTATTTTTGCTTTTTTTCAATAATATTGTTTTTAACAAGGGTGTAAAAGTAAAGTGTAGACTTATGTTTAT
>NZ_CAWPAV010000186.1:0-9115 GCF_963885725.1 Proteus sp. G4380 | reverse complement strand
TAGTTAATTGGTGCAAATAGATACAAAATAGGAATATTTTCTATAAAAATTAATGCTATTGAAGTAATGAAGGCAAAAAAAACCGACTCAAGGTCGGCTTTTATTTTCGAGATAAAGGCTAATTTAGAGGTTTTGCATAGTTGGTTAGAATGGCTAGCTTACCATCCTTATCTCTAATACCAACTGAGACTAACACTTTGTAACCTTCTTTGTCGTATTCAGCCTTTATCTTGCTACAACCTATTTTATTTAAACAATCAATAAAGTTTGATTCATCATCAATTTTAATTATTTTATTTGTCGGAACACCATATGCTACATTCACCTCATCAACAGCATTGTTAAACTTCTTCATTATCTCTTGTTGGTTTGTTTCACTCAGTACCTCAGAGCGCAACACTTGAACCAGCCCTAGTTTTTTATTAAATATTAATACGGTTGATCCCATAACTCCGCTTGGAGTCTTTGTTACCTGACACACGGGGAACTGACATCCATCACCTTCTAAGTTTAACTTTTGTATATCCTCCACCGACTGCCCCCACTTAAATCCGTAGGGTGCTGGCGGGTTGTTATCACATCCCGATAAAAATAAAGCCAATAGAGCCGTTATCATGATTTTTTTCATTTGATGATCCTTTTAGTTGATAAGGCAAATTATACATAACCACCTCAGCTTATGCTTTGGCGGTTGTTACCTTGCTATTTTTTAGCCCATTCCACCAGCATTTGTTTTGCTAACGCTTGTTGTTGAGGTGTGACTTCTCCTTTAGGCTGCCCGTTCATATCAAAACGATTACCGCCCAGAGTAAGGGCTTTCAGATAGGTTTTACGACTAATGTATGATCGTAATCCCTGTTTAATATGGCTCTCTGGAATATCCAACCCTTTATCTTTAACCTCAGCAATCATGGCTTCTTTGATACCTATCATCAGTGGTTTAGCCTCTGGCTCATTAAATATCGTCCAGTGCTTCGCTATACGGTCGATACGGTGTTGTTTCTTTTTAGCGTGAGCATCTGCCTTATTTTTCTTCTTCGGTTGCTGCGAGGCTTCCTGTGGCGTTTTAGTTTGCAAGCTTTTTGGTGTGTTCGTTGCTGGTGGATTTTTACGTTTTAGTGTGAGTATTTGAGTGCTCATTTAAATATCTCTCTATAGGCGAAAAACGATTTTTCTTTGGGATAACGGGATAAGTTGATTATTTCCATTTAATATCATCAAGTTAACTTATCCCAAACACCTCGATTTCTTATCCCAGACTTTTTATTTTTGGGATAACTTTGCTTTTTGATTAACATTTGTAACAAATTGTTATCATTTGATTTGGGGTAACTTGGGATAACATGGGATAAATAGAAGTAACTTAACTTAATAATATTATTATCTTTTTTAATTCTTATCCCGTTATCCCACTTATCCCAACGTTTTTAATTCATCACGGGGATTCTGTTCTGGCTGGTTATTCTTCCTCACTATCAATTAAGACAACAAATCGCTGCTGACTACCATTAATGCTGATAGTTTTACCGTCTACACGCCCTGATTCCGGTCTGACTAAAATACCTGCCTCTTCGAGCGCTTCCGCCCCCAATTTCTTTTGAATACCTGAGAGTATTTCATCTTCAAATACTGACGGGATAATATGATATTCGTCCTTGCCGTCCTCTCTGCGACCAGAAACCAAGTAACCCGCAAGGTTTGTTATTCTTCCTGCGTAAACTCGGTCTAAATCTCCGTTGCGCTTCCCATAGGTGTATGGCTGAAAGCGATTTAATCCATAGCGTTGAATAAAATCCCTTGCCCGTTTAACGACTTGGTATTTTTCTCGGTTTCCTGTGCCATAGTTCTCTAGCCATTCATTGAAGCTATTACGAATAAATCGGCTACATTCGCCACTATCCCAACCCGTAATTGCGGCTGATAGCTCTGCGGTAGCGTCTAACATGGCAAAACGGGTAGCGACTCGCTTAACCTGTGGTGACGCCTCTTCGGGTAAACTCGATAACCATTCGTTTTCTTTGACGGTCACTTTCTGGTTGGCCATGTCCTGATTGTTGGCTAAATACTCAATCCATGCTCTACCAACTGCCCCGCAATGCTGCGTTGATGCGCGTTTTATTGCTCGTGAATGCAAATCACCATCATCAAGGCTGTGAAACTCGACAGTATCGGTAAATGGCACACTCACCAGTCGCACTAATTGCCCTGCTTTTGGGGTAACACCATTACGAATGAGGTAAGTTTCAAAATCTTCCTCACCCGTTGATAACGCCACAATCGCCCAACGTAAAACGGCTTTGTTTCCCCCGTCTTTATTACCTTGAATACGCCCTGTACCATTAAATAAACTGTAGGCACTTCCTGCCACATGCCGCACATCGTTACCCTGCCCAATTTCATCAATTGGCATAAATCCATCATTTCGAGAGGCGGCTTCAATCGTTAACCCGTACTTTGTCGCATCCCATGTTAATTTCAGTTCATCGGGTACACCGTAGATACTTGAAGCCGCTTCTACAGTAGTTGTTTTCCCTGCTGAGGATTGAGCGAATAGGTGAATGCCAAACGAGCTACCGCCCGATAATGAGTTCAGTGGGGCAGCTAACGCAACTAAACCACCTAAAATCATAGATTGATTGCCTTTCATTAAATTACCGACATTCTTCCGCCAGCTTTCAGCGGTTCCCCTGACGATATAACCCGCAACGGCAGACGTTCCGCCACAAAAGGCAACAGGGCGGCTAGGTGTACCAATAATATGACCATCGGGCATCACATACGCTCCATCATGCCAACCTGCGGTATGTGTGATCGTCCATTCGTCGCGCTTTCCTTTCCGTTGAAGGTAGTTAGCTAATAAATCCAATTGACCACGCTTTGTTGTAATATTAACGCCACGGGAGCGTAACCTCCCCCACCCTTGAGGCGAACCTAGTTCACGTCTCGGAATGGCTTCATAAATTATGCGGTTGCTACCTTCTTGCTTCATCTCGATAACTAAATAGCTGTCTTTGCCATCAGAGCCAATACCTACCGTAGCCATTTCATCCGAAAACCACGTTTCTTTTTCGTCAATCTCGCCCGTCGTATTGTTTTGCTTGCGTTCGATGTAATACAAACCACCATGACGCTTATCAAAAAATGGGGCTAAGTCATCGTGAGGTCTGACTTTCTTTTTTGCGTCAATGTGGATCACGTTATTCTCTTCCACTATTTCACCTGCTTGCTGATCCACTTGGCCATTAAATGCCTGTCTTGCCGCCTCAATACCGTGTGATAGGCGGTAGTCATCCCAATCGGCTTTATCATCAGTAGGGGGTAAAACAGCGACACCATTAACCGCCTTAGCTGCCTTTTCTGCCGCTAATTTCCCTGTATTGTCTTGGCCTGGCTTAATATCGTTATCCCCAGCAATAATAATCTTGCTCTCTGGATACTTAACTCGCATTACCTTAGCTACATGAATGAGGTTTCCCGCATCAATTGCCGCAACTGTGTGCGCTTCTGGTTGGATTAAGTGACACGTTAGGGCGGTTGCTAATCCTTCAGCGATAATCACCGTAGAGACGTTTACAGGCTCATTGATGGGGTAATAACTGCCTGACTTTGCGCTATCTGACAGTAAACGCTTATCAGCATTAGGCTTAATAGTTTGCGCGCCAGTAATAACGCCACCAGCATCCAATAATGGAATGATAAGAGAACCGTCCTGTAATAAATCCATTTCAAAACCATGCAGCCCCTTAGCCTTGAGATAGTCAGATCTCCCACGTTGAACATTGGCAATAGTGCGGTTATACCGTTCAATAAAGCGTTTATGCTTCTCTCTCTTCTCGTTAGCTTGTTTTTCGGCTTGCTGCGCTTTCAGTTCGTCTTGTTGTGCTTTTATCTCAGAACGACGGTAGGCTGGTGGACACGCTGAACGGGTATCAATACCAATTATGTTAGCAACCTCTTTTGCAGCTTCGGTTACACTGACACCTAACACACGCTGAACGAGATCTAATCCATCACCAGAACCGCACTGATTACAAATAAACGTACCATTACCGTCCTTGTTATCAAATCTAAACCGGTCTTTACCACCACAATGAGGGCAAGCCGTGTGCGTGTTTAGGGGCACTTCTGCCCCAAGGTGAGATAATATAGCTTGCCATTGTCCGTTAGCTTTCAGCTTCACCTCACGGATAACATCAATCGGCTTCATTGAAACGCCCCCTTATCAGCTAAAGAGTCGCCCATATCATTAATCATGCTTTGCCACACCTCTCGACCATAACCTGTGACATATCCATTAATGACACATTGCTCTATCAAGCTAATAGCAACTGCCTCCCATGTGGGATATTGCCCTTTTAAGGCTTTCAGCAAATAGCTATCAACGAGCATTCGAATACCTT
Source organism: Proteus sp. G4380 (assembly GCF_963885725.1). NCBI lineage: Bacteria > Pseudomonadati > Pseudomonadota > Gammaproteobacteria > Enterobacterales > Morganellaceae > Proteus > Proteus sp. G4380. Next base: position 4,715 of record NZ_CAWPAV010000186.1, on the reverse strand, counting down.
TCACACCGTCAATAATGGCAACTTCAATCGTTTTGTTGCCTACCTTCATCGAAAACCAATCACCGCCATTACGTGTGGTAATATCGTGGTAAATAGCGGCTGCGTAGCTATTCGCTAGTGAATTAACTTTAAAATTCTTCGTTATCATGTCATTGCGTCCTTTTAATGAATGGTTACGGTGTCGCTAAATTCACCATCTTCTATCGCCCTAATTAGATCATCATGAAGAACAGATAACCCCTCACGCCCTCGCTCTGATAGTCGGCAACCACGTTTAGGCTCAAGATTGATAAAATCCCTATATATCTTTACTGCCATAATTGCGCCATTCTCTGCCCCATAGTGCTCATAAGCAGCGCCCTCAATGTGATTAGCTAGTAACATACGTTCGCTTGCGGCATAGACGGTTAACGCTGCATGTTTGTTGCGATAAATAGCGGCGGTAATGGTTTTACCTCTGCCGTTGTCAACTTGATGCGTCCCGTTATTGTCTGCTTGCTCTGCGACAAACGAAGCGGCTACAATCCAACGCCACAAGATCACACGCTGCTGATTAGTTGGATTAAAAAAGCCGTCACACTCTCCCTTGCAGATAGCTAAAACTAATTCAAAGCCAAAAATCAGATCACCATCAAAGCTACCATCGTTTAATGCCTCTAATGCTTCGGTATAACTGATAGCCTCTTGGTTGGCTGCTTCAGTAATGAGGATCACACCCTGTTCACTGTGTTCGAATGCGTTAATATTAGAAATATTCATTACTTACCCTCCATAGCTGAATCAATATCCTTGAGTGCGTCATTCACGGCAGCGAAGGCAATAGCTATCATATGGGCTGTTTCCTCGTCCTGATTTGCTTCTTGCCAAACAGTTAAGAGCGTCAGCACTCGGTTTATTTTCATGCGGGGTACTTCCAGTGATAAAACTATCTCTTTATTCGCCATTACTTCACCTCACGCACATAGTTGATTCGGATATCAATTAAACCGTCACGTTGCGCCTCTCGCACCACTTGTGACTGAGCATCTTTTAGGCTGGCAGATATCACTTGCTTGTTAATGCCTAGTGTTAGGCCTTTTAGGGTTGTGCCATAACCTGCAATTAGAAACGTTCTCATGAGTGATAATCTCCCATATCCTGAATGTGTAGCTGCGAGGCTTGCTCAATGGCGATTACCATTGGTTTAAGTGCTTTCTTCTCTTTGCGACGTAGGTTCATGGCATAGCTGCCACGCCTACCGTGCCCTTGATAAGAATCAGCCTCTAAGCGGCTAATCAAGTTCTGAGCCTCACCAATTGGCATGGCTTCAAGTTCTGCCAGTGTGGGTATGTTGATGTGCTGTAATTCAGGGAATTCAGACAGTCGAAAATATGCATCGATAAGCTGGTTTTGTACCTGCCAAGAAAGTGGATCATTAAATGGCTTCACGGTTAGCAAGTATCCCGATTCAGTAATCAGTGTTACTTCTCGGGCTTTATCACTAATGGGTGAATATTTGTGCGTCCGTTTTATGGACGCGCAAAGTTTAAACAGTTCTAAATCCTGTCCAGTTAGGCGGTAAAAATCCTTACCCTCAGTAAAATATTGACGGTGAGCATTGAATGATTTTCTAGCCGCACCTGTTGGGCGTTGGTGTACCTCGTCAATCATGGCAAAGGTGACAACTCGCTTACCTTGATACATGAATGGACTTAAGCTGGTGGCATTGATAGTGACTTGTCTCATTTCATCACCTCCACCAACCTTGTGATTTCTTTCCTTGAGCACACACTAAGCGGTTGACTGCTCTCAGCATAAAATGCGTATCCGTCTCAGCTTCATTCTCTACAGCTGTTAACAGTGGGATTAACAACGCTTGAAGTTCTTCGTTGATGTGTTCGACTTCTTCCAAGGTAGATAAGTGACCAACATTTAATTTGATTGTTTTCATTTGGTCGCCTCCTGCACTGCGATTTCCTCTTGAAGAAATACAGCTAAATCACCTGATAACTTCGCCATGAGTGACGATATAGCGGAAATGTCGCTTATGGTTAGGTTACGAGGGTAGTTAGGCAACATCAGGCTAATCAGTTCTAACTGTTGTGCTTTTTCAGCGGCTTGATGAATAGTGATATCTGCCATAATTAAGCCCTCCCCGAATAAATGTATTCGTTGCTGAACTGGCCTAATGGAACAATGACAGGACTATCAAAGCCGTCTCGCTGAAAGGTCACACGGTTAAATTGAACTGATAGAACTTTGACGGTTTCGCTATTATTTTTATGCGTGTAGAAATCGTTAGGTTGAGGGTTACGCATGAGCCACCTCCTTAACAGGTAAGCGACCAGCGAATGACAGGATATAATCACGGACAAGCATCAGTCTTGCATCGTGTTCATTCGGTGCTGTAACAGCAATACGACAAGGTTTAGCGGTGTAATCGCTACGGTTTAAGGCGAGGAATAACCATCTGTACGATTGGTTAGGGGTGAGACTAGTCCGCCCTGTGACGGGTGTGTTAATATCTTGCATAGCTACCTCGATACTAGTGTTATCGTTGGTGGTTAGATGCCCTGTTAGTGTTCCACCACTTCGGGGCATTGTTTTTTGTGTCGCTAGTGTGTAATGTGTAATGACACATAAATACCATACTACGGGTGTAATTGACGTGTCAACACACAAAACAGAAAGACGAGGAAATCCACCATTCCAATTCAGACTTGATCCTGAACTACGAGAAATGATGGAAGTAGCACAGGCGCAAGATGGCGATGAATCCCTTGCTGCGTGGATTAAAAGAGTTATACGAAAAGAATTACAGTCACGAGGCATTGAGCCTAAAAACTGATATTTGCCATACCAGAGAAGTAAGCTAATATTAATATTCTCACTTGCTCGGTATTTAATATCGACGTTTCCAAGGGTAGCCGATTGGCTGCCCTTTTTTATGGACTCAAAAAACTCAATTCTGCCTCGTATAGTGACCCCGATTAAACCTTGCCAGTGAGGATAATTCGCCTCTTTAGAAAGGTGAGAAAAATCACCTTTAGCAAATGGTGTGAATTCTCCACGTTTTGGGTTGTCGCTATCATCCCATCCTCCAATGGTGGTTGGGATTAATTGATTGGCGTAAATTCTCGCTGATTGGTTTACTAAGTTTTTAGTAAGCGACTCATCACCTGCCAGTAGGGAATTATTCACTTGGTAGGAAATAGCCTTTGTTGAACATAGGGTAATCATTGCGCCACCTCTACACGTTGCGCTAACCACTTCTGAGACAAGCCGATTAACTTGTCCTTACGTGCGTGATAGTCCATACCTAACTCAATTAACGTTGTATTCGTCTGCTCAAGGTATGAAAGATGCTCTAATTGAGTTTCGCTCATGGCATCACGAGGATTGCCAATAATACCGTTCTGCTTCGCCCACGCTTTAGCCGTCAGCCCACCTAAAACAATACGATTCAACATATTTGATTCAATGGTGTAATGATGTGGCTTTGTACTTTTCCCTTGCTCCATACGAGCGAGATCTAAAGCTGAACACATCGGCTTATAGTAACTAGCCACTTTGAGGCGTGATTTAAGTTGATGGCGTAATTGCTTGGTGATAGTTGGCGCTACTTTGTGTAATGCTTCCTCGCACTTAATAAAGTATTGACGGATTAAGCGGCCTTGTTCTGTACGCTCAACCATTGCCAACTCTTTGGCTGTATTTATCGTCAAATGATAATCTTTAGTTAATTGTTGCCTAGATTTTGCGCTATCCGATTTTGGGTAGCTCAAACTTTCAACAGTAAAATAATCTTGATTCTCGATAAACTCATATTGGTTAGTTCTATCGCTAAACCATGCCGCAAAATTACGCTTAACACCTAACGCACTATGTAATGCTTTCGCACTAACACAATTAATTACTTGCCCGTTAATATCGCTGCGAATAATAGGCAACATATCAGTGAAAGTTGTTTCGTTAATATCGTTTAACTTGAATTTAGGGTGAGCGAATCCACCAGCATTTAAGCTGTTATTTTTCAGTTTCATTATTTATTACTCCGTTATTCGGTCGGGTACAGGCTTAAAATATTATTTATGAGTGCGTTATCTATGGGTTGGTAATTACCTTGTTCAGCACGTTTATTTATTAAGTCAATAACCTTCTGCACATCTTGAGCCGTTTTAAAGCGATAACGATAATGTGATCCGATACCATCAGGATTAGGCTCATCAATGCGTTCTAGTTCGATATTCAATAAACGCTCTAATTCATTCGGGTAATTACGGCCTGACGATAAACGGCAATGAATTAATATTTCATTCTCGGTAAAGCCATTAATGCCAGTACCTAACATATATAAACGGGCACGGTGTTTTTTAGGTGTGCGTTTTCTTTTGCTGGTGGGTATAATGGAGGGGCAATTTCCAATATCATTACTGATATCAAAGCCGCCTCCGCAAGGGCGGTTTTTCTTTTCCATTATGCCACCTCACCAGAACGTGATTCAGCAATCTTATTAGCAATCCATTCATCTACTTCTGATTCAACAAAAGCAATAGAACGAGAGCCAATTTTTACTTGCTTAGGAAACTTATCATCTGAGATTAATTTATATAGATATGGCTTAGAAAATCCTGTGCGACGCATAACTTCTGGTAAGCGGATCAGGCTTTCTTTTAATGATGGGAAAATTGTTGGCATGTGGCCTCCTGTATTATTCATTTAGATACCGTACAAGA
>NZ_CAWPAV010000185.1:0-12411 GCF_963885725.1 Proteus sp. G4380 | reverse complement strand
GTAATTTAACTATTTTTAATAAAAAAAGTATTAAAATAGTAACATTTTTTATCAAGTTCGCAGTAAAACCCGTCCTTCAAGAGGGGGAGGATACCAAGTTATGGCACGGTATAGAGAGGATTATGCTGCTAAAATTGTGGTTAGATGAATAAAAAACGAGGGTAGTAAGCCCCTAAAAAGAGGCTATATAATTGACAACTAAGATGAAGAGGGGGTTCCTACGGAGCGAGGCGGTAATAAAGCAGTATTGGCTGAATCGTCTTTTTCGTCTTTCGATAGGATCTTATTTTTACTCTCTTTTGCTTGTAGGTATCCCTCTAAACTGAGTTGATAGCGACGAATATTTTCAACATAACGATAAGCTTCATGTCCTCTCGCATAACCATAGGGAAGATCTAAATAGTATTTCTTTTGGCTGAGCAAAGGTAACCGCGCTTTTACATCTAACCAGCTATTAGGATTGGCGCCTTGCTGTTCGGTTAGCTTTCTTGCATCTAACATATGACCATATCCCATGTTATAAGCGGCAAGTGCAAACCAGATTTTTTCATCATCAGGGATAGTATCTGGTAGGCGAGAAAGAAGATGTTTTAAATATTGTGCACCTCCTTTGATACTTTCTTCAGGATTTAACCTATCTGTTATACCCATACTTGATGCAGTTGGACGTGTTAGCATCATTAAGCCTCTTACACCTGTCGGTGACGTGGCATGGGGATCCCAATGTGATTCTTGCCAAGCCATTGCTGCTAATAAACGCCAATCAAAAGTCTCGGCATATTTTTCAAACAGAGGTTGATAATTAGGTAATATTGAGTCAATGGCGGTAATAAAAGAGAGTGTATCAAAGTAGTCAAATGAACCAACATGACCAAAATACTTCTCTTCTAGTCTTGCGAGCACATCGTCTTGGGAAAGTTGATTGAAGTAATCCAACATGGCTGCATACAGACTATTATCATCTTGATTTGGTAAATACCACGTTAATGGACGACTTTCCGTCACCTCAAAAGCGACAGCAACATTAGGGTGAATGCGTTGTTGTACCGCGACACTGATTGAATCGGCCAGTACATAAGTTATTTTACCTTCAGATAACTCTTCAAGTAGCTGTGAAGTCGTTTTAGTTTCTGACTCTTCCCATTCGAGTTCAGGATATTGCATTTCTTTTAATGTTTTTAATAAGCTGGCATGAGCTGAACCGGCTGCGACGACAAGGCGCCCATTAAGCTCATCAAAACGACGAGGCCTCAATGTGCCTTTACGATAGATCAGTTGTTGAGAAACTGAGAAATAGGCTGGCCCACTTCGTGTCGTATCTAGCCTTTCTTTATTATAAATTAATCCAGCGGCAATAAAGTCTGCTTTATTATTCTCCAGATCATCAAAGAGTTGGTTGATATTCGTCCGCATATTAACGACAAGTTTCACGCCAAGATAATCAGCAAAGCGTTTCACTAATTCATAATCGAAACCTACGGGGTCCTTTTTATCATTTATCGTTATCAGTGGTGAAGGGATAGTACTCACTCTAAGCTCACCACGAGATAAAATCTTATTTATCTGCGCTTTTTGCCTGTCAGGCCAAGTAATATTCAGTGCAATAATCGCGGCTGAAAATAGCGCTATGATAACGATAACGAAATAGTTAATCCTTATATTGTTCAATAGGTTGGTTCTCGTTAACGTTGTTTTTTATTGTGTGTAAAGTAGTCATTTAAACATGGATAAATTTCCAGTAATCGACCATTTTGCTCAACATTTTGCTAAGACGCAACTTGATTACACCAATTAATGATGAAAACACGCTAAGTTAAATGCTGTTATTTTGTTCACGCAAACGGTTTCGTCTGAGCAGTTATTCTATTATACTAGGCGCGTTTCCCCTGAATGATTGATCAGGCTAGCTGCTAAAAGAGAGAACTCAATATTATGGAAATCCTGCGTGGCTCCCCCGCTTTATCCGCTTTTCGTATTAATAAACTATTAACTTTATGTCAGGAAAACCAACTTCCTGTCCGTGGTATTTATGCGGAGTTTATCCATTTTGTAAAAGTGGATGGACAGCTATCTGAAGATGAACAAGCTAAATTAAGTAAGTTACTGCACTATGGCCCTTCATTAACAGAGCATGAGCTTGTTGGAGAGATGCGTATTGTTGTACCACGACCGGGAACCATTTCGCCATGGTCGACTAAAGCGACAGATATTGCCCATAATTGTGGTTTAGCACAAGTGGTTAGAATTGAACGTGGTATTGCTTATTATATAGATAGCGATACGATGGACGAAGAACAGTGGCAGTTGTTATACGGTTTTATTTATGATCGTATGATGGAAACAATTTTTACCGATTATCAACAAGTTAATGCGCTATTTGCTGAACAGACACCCACCCCATTAAAAACAATTGATGTTCTTGCTCACGGTAAAGATGCGCTAGTTGCTGCCAATATTGAAATGGGGTTAGCGCTAGCTGATGATGAAGTTGATTATCTAGTAGATGCTTTTAAACGTTTGCAACGTAATCCAACTGATGTAGAACTTTATATGTTCGCTCAAGCAAACTCAGAGCATTGCCGTCATAAAATTTTTAATGCAGATTGGATAATCGACGGTAAAGCGCAAGACAAATCATTATTTAAAATGATTAAAAATACTTTTGAGCAAACTCCTGATTATGTCTTGTCGGCTTATAAAGATAATGCCGCAGTAATGGAAGGCTCCGTTGCTGGGCGTTTTTATCCCGATACGGAAAAAGGGCATTACCGTTATCATCAAGAGCCTGTCCATATCTTAATGAAAGTGGAAACGCACAATCACCCAACGGCAATTTCCCCGTGGCCTGGTGCAGCAACTGGCTCTGGCGGCGAAATTCGTGATGAAGGGGCGACAGGCCGTGGGGCAAAACCTAAAGCGGGTTTAGTCGGTTTTTCCGTTTCTAACTTACGTATTCCGGGGTTTGAACAACCTTGGGAAGAAGATTTTGGCAGACCAGAACGTATTGTCAGTGCACTGGACATTATGACAGAAGGCCCTTTAGGTGGAGCCGCATTTAATAATGAATTTGGTCGCCCCGCCTTATTAGGTTATTTCAGAACCTATGAAGAGCAGGTTAATAGCCATAATGGTGTTGAAATTCGAGGCTACCATAAACCTATTATGTTGGCTGGTGGTATTGGTAATATTCGCGAAGATCACGTGCAAAAAGGTGAGATCTCCGTGGGTGCTAAGTTAATTGTACTTGGTGGCCCATCGATGAATATCGGCCTAGGAGGTGGTGCGGCTTCTTCTATGACTTCCGGCCAGTCAGATGCTGATTTAGATTTTGCTTCTGTGCAACGAGATAACCCAGAAATGGAGCGTCGTTGCCAAGAGGTTATCGATCGCTGTTGGCAATTAGGTGATGATAACCCGATTTTATTTATTCATGATGTCGGAGCGGGGGGGCTTTCTAATGCCATGCCTGAGCTTGTCAATGATGGCGGGCGTGGAGGTCGTTTTGAGTTACGTAACGTTTTAAATGATGAACCGGGTATGAGTCCTCTAGAGATCTGGTGTAATGAGTCGCAAGAGCGTTATGTATTAGCGGTATCCCCAGAAAAAATGCCACTATTTGATGCGCTATGCCAACGAGAAAGAGCCCCTTACGCTGTCATTGGCGAGGCAACACAAGAGCGTGAATTAGTGTTAAATGATACACACTTTGATAATAAACCAATAGATATGCCTTTAGATATCTTGTTGGGTAAAGCACCGAAAATGTTGCGTGATGTCACATCACATAAAACAGCAGGTGAATATCTCGATCGTAAAGATATCGATTTAAAAGAAGCGGTTTATCGCGTACTTCATTTACCCGCCGTTGCTGAGAAGACGTTCTTAATTACTATTGGTGATCGTAGTGTTACGGGAATGGTTGCGCGTGACCAAATGGTTGGGCCTTGGCAAATTCCGGTGGCTAACTGTGCGGTAACAACGGCCACATTAGATAGTTATTACGGTGAGGCGATGTCAATAGGGGAAAGAGCCCCTATTGCACTATTAGATTTTGCCGCATCAGCGCGAATGGCGGTAGGTGAAGCCTTAACCAATATGGCTGGTTGCGATGTACAGTCACTTAATCGTATAAAACTTTCCGCAAACTGGATGGCTGCGGCGGGTCACCCTGGTGAAGATGCGGGATTATATGATGCAGTAAAAGCCATTGGTGAAGAGCTATGCCCACAATTAGGTATTACTATTCCGGTGGGTAAGGACTCAATGTCCATGAAAACGCGTTGGCAAGATGAACAAGGAAAAACGAAAGAAGTTATTTCCCCTCTCTCTTTAGTTATCACCGCATTTTCCCGTGTTGAAGATGTACGTAAAACTGTCACCCCTGAGCTTTCTACCCAAGAAGGAAACCGTTTATATCTAATCGATTTAGGTAATGGTCATAATGCATTAGGGGCAACAGCATTAGCTCAGGTTTATCGTCAGCTAGGACAAAAAGCGGCTGATTTACGTGATGTAGAGCAGTTAAAACAGTTTTTTAATGTCATTCAACAATTGGTGAGCGACGGTAAATTACTGGCTTATCATGACCGCTCTGATGGTGGCTTATTTGTGACTTTGGCCGAAATGGCGTTTGCGGGACATTGTGGCCTTAATGTTGATATCAGTGCTTATGACGAAGATATTTTAGCTGGTCTATTTAATGAAGAGCTAGGTGCGGTGTTCCAAATTAAAGGGGAGCATCAAGAAAGCGTTGAAACACTGTTTACTGAACATGGTTTAGCGGATTGTTTACATTACTTAGGGCAAGCAACACCAAGTGATGACATTATTATTCAAAGCCGTGAAACGGAAGTTTACCACGAAAAACGTAGTACATTACGTGTCTGGTGGGCTGAAACGACATGGCAAATGCAACGTTTACGTGATAATCCTGAATGTGCAGATGAAGAACATCGTGCCAAACAAGATAGTCACGATCCGGGATTAAATGTTCACTTAACCTTTGATCCAGCAGAGGATATTGCGGCGCCTTATATTGCTACAGGCAGTCGTCCTCGTATTGCGGTATTAAGAGAGCAAGGTGTTAACTCTCATGTGGAAATGGCAGCAGCTTTTGATCGCGCTGGATTTGATGCTATTGATGTTCATATGAGCGATTTACATACGGCACAACGCTCATTAAGTGATTTTGATGTATTGGTTGCTTGTGGTGGTTTCTCTTATGGTGATGTACTCGGTGCGGGTGAGGGATGGGCTAAATCTATTTTATTTAATCATCGTTTACGTGATGAGTTTGCCCAATTCTTTGCACGTCAAGATACGTTATCACTTGGGGTTTGTAATGGTTGCCAAATGATGTCAACGTTGGCCGAGCTTATTCCGGGGGCAGATTTATGGCCGCGCTTTGTACGCAATCGCTCAGAGCGTTTTGAAGCCCGCTTTAGCTTAGTAAAAGTAACTGATAGCCCGTCGCTATTATTACAAGGTATGGCGGGGTCACAGATGCCAATTGCGGTATCTCATGGTGAAGGTTTTGCTGAATTTCGTGACGCTGCACAATTAGCGCAGTTAGAAGCAAAAAATTTAGTAGGACTGCGTTTTGTTGATCACTATGGTCAACCAACAGAGCAATACCCATTAAACCCTAACGGATCAGTAAAAGGGATCACCGCTGTTACCACAACAGATGGCCGCTCAACAATCATGATGCCTCACCCTGAGCGCGTTTTTAGAACAGTGAGCCATTCTTGGCATCCAGAAAATTGGGGAGAAGATAGCCCTTGGATGCGCTTATTCCGTAATGCCAGAAAGCAATTTGACTAATGATGTAATAAAAAAGAGTCAGTGTTATAACCCAAAGCCCCTCAAGTTAGAGGGGCTTTATTTTGTTGATATAAAAGGAAAAAATTATCAATGTATAAAATCGACGACACATCATTTTTTCATTGTCGCCAAAAGGTGACATTTAACTTGTTGAATTTTAATAATTTAATATTTTTTAATTAACGGTGTCTGGAAATGGAGACAGCTTGTTGATTTTTTCGCTATCAAAAATTGGGGCTGTTTTTTATTTTAGTAAGATAAAAATACTTTTTTGTTTAAAATTAATACCTTATGATTTTAATCGAAAAGTTGGCACGCCTTGTGCATTATATTAATCAGTTGCTCATTCAACTTTTTATGTCGGTCCACAATATGGGTGGGAACATACCACATAAGCCAAGAATGACGCCAGAGTAAGGTGCCTACCGTCCAACATCATGATACTCGCCTTCGGGCCTTATCAAACACAGGGCGACACGTGGAGTGAGGCACCACCTTCATTCTCTTTTAGAGAGAAAAGAGATGAATATTGACGAGCGGAATATCTCAGTAAGATATTCCGCTCTCCCATTTCTAGAGCCTGTTGCGTGTTCTCGCTTGTGTTCGTTTTCCTATCTGAATTTCAATGTCGGACTTTTTTCTTGTTATTAAGTCATGTAGCATCGCATTACTCTAATAGGTGTTGAGATGATTTCATTGAAAAAGTGGCGTATTTTCCCCCGATCTTTAAGACAATTGGTTATCATGGCATTTTGGATGGTGCTGTTACCGCTTCTCGTCCTTGCCTATCAGGCTTATCAAAGTTTGGATCAGCTTAGTAACCAAGCCGCTATTACCAATAAAAATGCGTTAGCGGATACCGAGCGTAGCGAGGTGATGCGTAATTTAGCTATTGAAATGGAAGGAAATTATCGACGATATTGTGTATTGCGTGATAAAACTGATGAAGAAATGTATCAACAGCGTTATCAACAATACAGCAAAATGTTCTCTACCTTGCAGCAGACCATCATCCCTCTTTCTGAGTCTAAAGAAGCACAGGCCTTGAATACTTCTTTGAAAACGCTCAAATCAATTCAATGCAAAAATAGTGAACCCACTTCTCAAATGCAACAGGCATTAGAGCAATTTTCTTATGCCAATAACCGCATTGTCGTGTTAACTAAAGAGATTATTTTTAGTCGTGGCGAGCAACTACAAATGGCTATTGCTGAAAAAGGGCGTTATTTTGGTTGGCAAAGTTTAATTGTTTTTGTTTTTAGCCTGATTTTAATTGCCTTATTTACCCGTATGATCATCGGTCCGGTTAAAGGTATAGAAAAAATGATTAACCGATTGGGGGAAGGGCGTACATTAAATAATAACTTGAATTCGTTTCAGGGGCCACGTGAATTACGCTCTTTAGCTCAACGTATTATTTGGCTAAGTGAACGTCTTGCATGGCTAGAATCGCAACGCCATGAGTTTTTACGTCATATTTCTCATGAGTTAAAAACACCGTTAGCCAGTATGCGCGAAGGAACAGAATTATTAGCGGATGAAGTAGCAGGGCCTTTAACCTTAGATCAAAAAGAAGTCGTAGCTATTCTTGATAATAGTAGTAAACAACTTCAATTATTAATTGAGCAACTACTTGATTATAATCGTAAACTTTCCGAAGTACCTCAGCAAATTGAGGAAGTTGATTTAACCACATTAGTGAATGATGTGGTGTTAGCGCATAGTTTACCCGCCCGAGCGAAAGGCATTAAGACGATAATTTCACTTGATCTAAAAAAATGTCGAGCAGAAACGACGTTATTATCAAGAGTTATTGATAATCTCTACTCGAATGCGGTGCACTATGGCGCTGAATCGGGTAATATCTGGATCTCTAGTTATCAAATTGAACAGAAAATAGTTATTGATATAGCCAATAAAGGCACTCCGATCCCTGAATCAGAACAAAAAATGATTTTTGAGCCCTTTTTTCAAGGTTCTCTATTACGTAAAGGGGCTGTCAAAGGGAGTGGTTTGGGGTTAAGTATTGCTCATGACTGTATCAAAAGAATGGATGGCGAGTTAAATATTGTTCATTCTGACTATGCTGATGTCTGTTTTCGTATTGAACTACCGCTACTTTCTGAGAATAAATAATGCATATCAGGTCACAAAAACAGGTGTCTTTTCATCAGTATAAAAAATTAAAGCGAAAGACACTGGCTAATGAGCAATTATCTATGGCCCCTGCATCAATTAAGAGGATCGCTTCACACTGGAAACAGTATCTGTGTTGGATAATGTTGCCTATGTTTCTTGCTGGATGTGCACAAAAATCGCTGACCGAAACTGCTAATATTGAGCCTGAAACCCCCGTTGTTAAACAAAAAACTATCGATTATCGTTGGGCAGAATGTAAAACTTTAGCTGCTTTTTATCATGAAGGGCTCAATAATCCGCTATTTTGGTTACGTACCATTGAGTGCACACAGCGTATTATGTCTACAGAAGCACAACGTCAAGCCAGTAGTGTTATCGTTGCAGGATGGGACGGTGCCTTTTATAAAAGTATTTTATTAGAGCGAGCGGGAATGACGGTTGCTGAACGTCGTGCTCAGCTGGTTTTATTAGAAAGCTATCAATTGCAATTTCCAAGCTCTATGCGTGTTCTATTATCTACTTGGATTGAGAATCAAACGCTTACGCTTGCTCTCGCTGATGAGAAAAATCGTAATCGCCGTTTTGTTACAGAAACGGAAAATAAAATGGATTTACTGAAAAAACAAAATAATGCATTAGAGCATGAGTTAAATACCACACGTAAAAAACTCGAAAGCCTCACACAAATTGAACGTCAATTATCGAGCCGAAAACAAGGGGCTTCTGTGGATGCTATTTCTCAAGAAGAAGCGCTGTCTGATGTTCAATCTTCAGATGCGAGTAATACAGAAAAACCAGCTGATAAACCGACAGCGGAGCAATCTAATACGTCAACGGCAAGTGAGCAATCGATAACCAAAGAAAATAATGAGGTTTCACAACCTTCGGTATCAGCAGTTAAACCTGAACCACCAAAAGCAGAACAAGTAAAACCTGATGCGAAAAATACCTCGACAGAAAAAGAGAATAGCGCAACGGTTAAACCTACTGAAACAGGATCTAAATAAGGAGAATGTGCATGGCTGGCCATAAATCAGCGAATCTTTTACTTGTCGATGATGATCCGGGATTATTAAAGCTACTGGGTATGCGATTAACAAGTGAAGGGTTTCATATCGTTACCGCTGAAAGTGGGCAAGAAGCACTTAAACTATTATTAAAAGAAAAAATCGATCTGGTGATCAGCGATTTACGTATGGATGAAATGGATGGTATGGCGCTATTTGCAGAAATACAGCGCCAACAACCCGGTATGCCTGTGATTATTTTAACTGCACATGGCTCCATTCCTGATGCTGTCGCGGCAACTCAACAGGGGGTGTTTAGTTTCTTGACTAAACCTGTTGATAGAGATGCGCTTTATAAAGCTATCGATGAAGCATTAGAATTAGTGACGACGGTATCTGATGAAGAGTGGTCAAAAGATATCGTGACCCGTAGCCCCCAAATGTTACGTTTATTAGAGCAAGCCAAGTTAGTTGCACAATCCGATGTTAGCGTACTGATTAATGGGCAAAGCGGTACAGGTAAAGAAGTCCTTGCTCAAGCAATCCACCGCGCCAGCCCACGAGCTAAAAAACCCTTTATTGCTATTAACTGCGGTGCTTTACCTGAACAATTATTAGAATCTGAACTATTTGGACATGCTAAAGGTGCTTTTACTGGCGCGGTAAGTAGTCGTGAAGGACTTTTCCAAGCGGCAGAAGGAGGCACTCTATTTCTGGATGAAATTGGTGATATGCCAATGGCATTGCAAGTGAAATTATTGCGTGTATTACAAGAGCGTAAAGTGCGGCCATTAGGCAGTAATCGTGATATTGATATTGATGTGCGTATTCTTTCTGCAACCCACCGTGACTTGCCAAAAGCGATGGAGCGTAATGAATTTCGAGAAGATTTATACTATCGTTTAAATGTGGTGAATTTACGTATCCCCACGTTGAGCGAAAGAGCCGAGGATATCCCTGTTCTTGCTAACCATTTATTGCGCGAATCAGCAAAACGGCATAAACCTTTTGTGCGTAGCTTCTCAACGGATGCGATGAAATGTCTAATGACAGCAAGTTGGCCGGGAAATGTGCGTCAGTTAGTTAACGTCATCGAGCAATGTGTCGCTTTAACGACCGCACCTGTGATTAGCGAAGCCCTTGTCACACAAGCATTGCAAGGGGAAAATACCGCATTACCTACTTTTGCTGAAGCACGGGGCCATTTTGAGATGACCTATTTAAGGAAGTTATTGCAGATGACAAAGGGCAATGTCACTCAGGCTGCAAGGATGGCAGGGCGAAATCGAACAGAATTTTATAAATTGTTGTCACGTCATGGACTTGATGCCAATGATTTCAAAGAATGATCTTTGTAGATAACAAAAATTTTTTTAAACTTGCTTTCTTTAGATAGCAAAGATAGCTGGAGAGACTAATTTTTATGAGTCGTAAATTAAAACTCGCACTTGCTCAGTTAAACTGGGTTGTTGGCGATATTGAAGGCAACTGTGAACGCATGTTAGCCACCGTAAAAGCGCAAGAAGATGCCGATCTGGTTTTGTTTTCTGAGCTTGCGTTATGCGGTTACTCTCCTGAAGATCTACTATTTCGCCCTGATTTCCAACAACGTTGTGAAGAGCAACTGGTTCGTTTAGAACAAGCTAGTAAGAAAACGGCCATTGTGGTTGGGCATCCTTGGTGGCAAAACGGTACTATCTATAATGCACTGTCATTTTTCTATCAAGGTGAGTTACAGGCGCGTTACTTCAAACAACAGCTACCTAATTATGGTGTATTTGATGAAAAACGTTATTTCCAACAAGGAAATGAACGTTGTGTTGTGCCTTTTAAAGGCTATCATTTAGGATTATTAATTTGTGAAGATATTTGGATCAACGAGCCTATTGATGCACTAAAACAAGCGGGTGCTGATCTGGTTCTTTCTATTAATGCTTCACCTTATAGTCGTGAAAAGCCGCATATTCGTACCCAATTAATTAAAGAACATTGCCAAAGAACGCATCTGCCTGTGGTGTATCTCAACCAAATTGGTGGTCAGGATGAATTGGTTTTTGATGGATGTTCTAAAGTCTTTGATGAACGAGGAACAATCACCCATCGTTTAGCGGCTTTTGATGAGCAAGTGGCTGTGGTGGAGTTTGATGAGTTAACTATCGTACCGATGCAAGATGCGGCACCAGAGCTTTCTCCTTTAGCGCAAGTTTATCAAGCACTAGTGCTGGCAACGCGTGATTATGTGACAAAAAATGGTTTTAAAGGCGCTATATTAGGATTATCAGGGGGCATCGACTCAGGCTTAACAGTTGCAATTGCCGTTGATGCGTTAGGTAAAGAGAGCGTTCAAGCGGTAATGATGCCATTTCGCTATACCTCAGAAATGAGTATTCACGATGCGAAAGAGCAAGCTGATTTATTAGGTGTTGAGTTTGATACTGTCTCTATTGAGCCGATGTTTGATGCTTTTATGGATCAACTTTCGCCTATGTTTAAAGGTAGCGCTGTCGATACTACAGAAGAAAATTTACAAGCGCGTTGTCGTGCTGTTATTTTAATGGCGATGTCCAATAAACGTCGTCGGTTAGTGCTCACCACGAGTAATAAAAGTGAATCTGCCGTAGGCTACTCGACCTTATATGGTGATATGGCGGGGGGCTTTGATGTTTTAAAAGATGTTCCTAAAACACTGGTGTTTGAACTGGCTAAATATCGTAATACTCTTTCACCCGCTATTCCACAACGTGTGATTGATAGGCCCCCTTCAGCAGAATTAGCACCAGGACAAACAGATCAAGATAATCTGCCACCTTATGATATTTTAGATGCCCTTCTTGAAGGCTATGTTGAGCAAGATAAATCTGTTTCTGACTTGGTTGCGGCTGGATTTGATGAAGCCATTGTTCGTAAAGTGGTAAAATTAGTCGATATTAATGAATATAAGCGTCGTCAAGCACCGGTAGGACCGCGTATTACCAGTCGTAATTTTGGTAAAGATCGTCGCTATCCGATCACAAGCGGTTTTGGTCGCCATAACTGGTAATAGCAGGATAATCCGATGAAAAAAATTGAAGCGATAATTAAGCCGTTTAAATTAGATGATGTAAGAGAAGCACTAGCCGAAGTTGGTATCACGGGTATGACGGTAACAGAGGTAAAAGGCTTTGGTCGTCAGAAAGGGCATACCGAACTTTATCGTGGTGCAGAATATATGGTCGATTTTTTACCTAAAGTAAAAATTGAGATCGTTGTTGCTGATGAAATAGCTGAAACTTGTGTCGATACTATAATGACTACCGCTCAAACGGGGAAGATTGGCGACGGTAAAATTTTTGTTTTTGATGTGAATCGAGTTATCCGTATTCGTACTGGAGAGCAAGACGAAGAAGCTATTTAAAAAATAAATAAGCGTTGTTTATGAAACCTGATGATTATTAGTTTAATT
>NZ_CAWPAV010000184.1:0-2425 GCF_963885725.1 Proteus sp. G4380 | reverse complement strand
ATATAATAAAAGTAATCTATTTAGCTTGCAATGACCAGATAGTGCTTCTATTTGGATTTATGTGCTTAAATCTGCATAAATGCGTATCAGTTATTAAAATAGCAATACAAAGTAACCTGATAAGTTATAAAAGAGGTCGATAGATATTGATTGATCTTTGATGCGGCTTTATTTTGATATTTTCTCTTTTCGATTATAATTGTAATATCTTGTCCTCCTTTACTTGTTCTCTTTCTTTGCTAGCACTGCTTATTTTTCGCCTTTCTCCCTCTAAAAATTTCTGCATTCAGCCCTCAATCATTTAAAGTCAAAATATATTATTTAAGGAATTACTATGTCCCAAAAACCTTGCCGTATTATTTTAACCGGAGGTCCCGGCTCTGGTAAAAGCACTATTATCAATAAGTTAAGAAGAAATGGCTACTCTTGCTCAATAGAAGCAGGTAGAGCCATTATTCAAGATCAAAGTCATATTGGTGGTTCAGCCCTTCCTTGGATTGATCCGATCGCTTTTGCTGAGTTAATGTTAAGCTGGGAGCTACGATCATGGCATGATGCATCCAATATAGATGATAACAGCAAACCTTATTTTTATGACCGAGGCATACCGGATATAGCAGGTTATTTACACTTTTGTGAGCGCCCTATTCCCCAACATCTTGAAAACGCAATAAGGCTATATAGATATTCTACAACCGTGTTTATAGCTCCACCATGGAAAGAAATTTACTTACAAGATAAAGAGCGCCAACAGACATTTGATGAAGCCGTAGCAACTTATCAAGCGATGCTGGCGATATATAGACAGTATAATTATACCTTAATTGAATTACCCAAAGCCGATGTTAACCAAAGAGTAAAATTTATTATAAACAACATAACATCGCTATCTTAGCTTAGCGCTTATATTGACTATACCATCAAGGACAAAAAATAGACTCTCCTTGATGGTATTATTTAATATGAGGCAATAATTTTTAAATCTGGTTTTTCTCCTCGCATAATAGCTCTTTGCTGTTCATGCACCGCTTCATTAATTGCCTTTTGTTCTTCAACTGTTCGCGTATTCTTTCCACAAACTAATGTTGAACAAACCGGATATCCTATATTATGCGTTCTAGAAGTGCCAATTCCGACACTCATTTGCTCGGTACAGCCAATTAAAAACATAAATGGTATTAACAAAAAAATTGGGCGCATAGTCTTCCTAAAACATAAAGGTTAAATTTAATATGCATCAAAAACATATTTTGGTCTGTAGCTCCACTTAACTTCAACTTCTTGTTTATCTTTATTCCATACAGGTATCGCTTCTGGCAGAATAATCATTGACTGGTCATTCTTTCTTATACGTTGTTCCTTTTTATAGGAATATTCGCTATTAGTAGATGTGGTTGGCTCTTCAAATCCAAATTTAAATAATTGATTGAATTTCTGTTTTTCCTCCTTGGCTTGCATTTCAAAACGAGATTGTTTTGATAACATAAATGTGGGATAACGACTTTCATCGTGGTGATATTGAACAGTAGGAGTCGCTATCTCTGTTGCCACCTTTTCTATAGAGCCAGATGTATTCCTCTCTTTATCAACACAACCAACAACTACAAATAGAGCTAAAATTAGAATAAAAGACCAATTCATATCTTAAATAGGAGCAATAAATAGATGTAAATAATTATTCCATAAAATTTATAGACGACAAAATGAATTACAATTATTTCATATAAAAAGCATTCTTTATTCAAGTAACAAGAATATATAAAATAATAATATAAATAGATGGGTTATGGCGGGATAATTATCTTGATTAGAGATTGTAATATTAAGTAAAAAAGAAATATTTCCACAAAAAAACAAGAAAGAAATAGTTTATATTAAAATAATATTAAGATGACCATATAATAACACTGGTTATTATATGGTCATTGTTACATTGGAAAATTTTAAATTTGAAATAAAAATAAAGCCTTATTATTCTCTAAACATAAGACTTTAATTAAATCTATTTTTTATTGACCAGCAGACATTTTTTTCATTTGCTCTAAAGAATCTAAAGCTTGTTTACAGGTGCTTTCTTGAACATCTTTAGGTAATGCAGCAAATTGTTCTTTTGATTGAGCATATTGTGCTTTCATTGTTTCTGCTTGTGCTTTAGTTGCATCATTTTGTTCCATTAATGCGACATAGGCATCAGTTTCTTTAAAATAATCTTCGCAAGATTTTGTTAATTCAGCCGAAACAGCAACAGAAGATAATGATAATAAACCTAGTGCTAAAATAATATTTTTCATAAATATCCTATATTTTGTAATTAATAAAAAAAATGATACCTGCGTCTTGAATTTTTATTATCGCAAAGAAAATTAAAATTAGGATAAGGATAATCTTAATTGCCATTATATTTCTGTATGAATATCAGATAAAA
>NZ_CAWPAV010000183.1:0-10172 GCF_963885725.1 Proteus sp. G4380 | reverse complement strand
TTTTATTAAGCTAAGTATTAAATATATATTGAAAATATAGGAACATTTAATGAAAAAGTTATTATTATCTGCAATTATTACTTCAGCAATGGCCATAATTGCTACACCTGCCCTAGCAGAAGATACTGGTACACCAGCACCAACAGAAGTTACAGTTAATGGTGGTACTATTAACTTTGAAGGTTCTGTCGTTAATGCTGCTTGTGGTGTTGATAGTAGTTCAAGTAACCAAACTGTTCGTTTGGGTCAATTCCGTGTCGCTGAATTCACTAAAAAAGGTGATGAAACAGGACGTATTCCTTTTAGCATTAAATTAAATAACTGCGATATTACTGTTTCATCATTAGCAGCAATTACCTTTAACGGTACAGCTTCTGATGGTGATGCAACTGCATTCGCATTACAAGGCAGTGGCGCAGCAACCAATGTAGCGTTAAAAATTACCGATTCAAGCAGCAAAAATGTTGTTCCAGGACAACCTTCTTCAACTCAAAAATTAATCGAAGGTGAAAACCAATTAAATTATAACGCTTCTCTTATTTCCACTGATGATACAGTGAAGGCAGGTAGCGCAAACGTTACAACTAACTTTATGGTGACTTACTCTTAATCACTTCATCACTTTTGATTGATGTCTTATCGCCAAGGACGGCCTATTTTTATCAAAAGTATTATTACTCCATATTCATTAGCTAATAAATATTTATTATGAAAAAGATATTTGCTTTTATTATTTTTTTATTCCCACTTATTGCTTATTCTAATGGTGTTTCATTAGGTGCTACGCGTATTATTTATAATTCTAATATTAAACAAACTAATCTTGTTGTGACTAATTCAGATAAAGAGAATAGTTTTCTAATTCAATCATGGGTATCTGATAATCAAGGTAATAAAAATAATGATTTTATTGTTACCCCTCCTTTATATATTCTTGACGCTAATAAAGAGAATGCTTTAAGAATTATGTATACAGGTGAACCTTTACCTGCAGATCGCGAAAGTTTATTTTGGATGAATGTCAAAGCTATTCCTTCTTTAGATGAAAAGCTTGCTAATGAAAATACACTACAAATTGCCATCCAGAGTCGGATAAAGCTTTTCTACCGTCCTAGTGGATTGTCCGCTTATACTGAAAAATATGCCAATGAAGTGACTTTTTCCTATAAAAATGGGGAGTTAATTGCCCATAATCCAACACCTTATCATATTACTATGGTCAATTTAGCTGCAGCCGACAGTCAACTTCCTTCAAGTATTATGATTAACCCATTTTCACAATTAACATTAGGAAAAGTTAATCAGAATGCTAATACCATTTCATTCCAAACCATTAATGATTATGGCGCACAGACTCCTGTTTTAAAAAAAGAAATCGTTCATTAATCACAGCATCTTTTTCAACCCTGTTGGTCAAAAACCATGGTTAATAAGAATACTAATAAAGATATCGTTTATTTTCTCTTTCCAAGTGTCATTGCATTGTCATTGACGCTGTCCTTTTCATCATATAGCGCAAACCGATTTAATCCTGCATTTTTGGCTGACTCTCCTGATGCCGTCACCGATTTAAGTTATTTTGAAGCAGGCAACCGCATTAAACCCGGTGATTATCTTCTTGATATTGTTTTTAATCATGAGTATCTGCGTAGTGAAAATATTCATTTTATTAGTCAAGATAACCATGTTATTCCTTGTTTAAATCGAGATTATTATCAATCACTCGGGATCAATATTAAACTATTTGCTGATTTTGAAAAATTCTCGGCAAATGAATGTATTGATATTGAAAAAATCATTCCAGATTCTGTTGTTAATTATGATATTGAGAAACAAGCTTTAAATATTCAAGTCCCTCAAGCCGCGTTAGATCTGAAAGCGCGCGGTTATATTCCACCAGAAAAATGGGATAACGGTATAACAGCAGGTATTTTAAATTACACCTTTAGTGGCGCTAATAGCTGGGGAAATTCTCATAATAATAGCTACTATTTAAATCTACGTAGTGGGATCAATATTGGTGCTTGGCGATTACGCGATTATTCCACTTGGAATTCGTCAAACGGGAAAAACCAATGGAACCATATCAATACCTATCTGCAACGCAATATTGTGTCATTAAGAAGCCAATTACAAATTGGTGATAGTTATACCTCATCAACACTTTTTGACAGTGTTAATTTTCGAGGTATTTCATTAGAAAGTGACGACACTATGTTACCTGATAGCCAAAGAGGATTTGCACCTGTGGTCAGAGGTATTGCTAAAGGCAATGCTAAAGTGGTGATCCGCCAAAACGGTTATGTGATTTATCAAACCTTTGTTTCTCCGGGTGCTTTTGAAATCCGTGATCTCTATCCAACGTCAAATAGTGGCGACCTCTATGTCACCATTGAAGAAAATGATGGTAGCAAACACAGCTATGTTGTGCCTTATTCTGCTGTACCTATTTTACAGCGAGAAGGCCAAAAACAGTTTGTCATCCAAGCCGGTGAAATACGCCAAAATAACCAACATAAAAAACCTCGATTTATACAAGGTCATCTTATTTATGGCTTACCCTATGACACCACTGTCTATGGCGGTGCATTAGCAACAAAAGATTACCAATCTTATGCCCTAGGAGCAGGTAAAAATATGGGTACCCTAGGTGCCTTCTCTACCGATATCACCTTTGCTCATAGCCAATTGCCAAATAACTCAACATCAGATGGTTATTCTTTACGTTTTCTTTATGCCAAGTCGTTAAACCAATTTGGCACAAACTTTCAATTGCTCGGTTATCGTTACTCTACTTCGGGTTTTTACACATTAGATGAGACATTAAATACGCGTATGTCCGGTTATCTGTATGAAGATAATCAAAAAAAACCGTTGAGTTATTTTAATTTGTATAATCGCAAGAAAGGGAGCCTACAAATTAATTTATCACAACAACTGGGGGATTATGGCTCTATTTTTATGATGACCAACTGGCAAAATTATTGGGGAACTAATGAGAAAAATGTCCTAGTACAAACCGGCTACAATGGCAATATTAAAGGGCTCTCTTATAACGTCATTTATAGTTATAACAGAATGATGAATAGTGGTCAGCGTGACCAAACATTGTCTGTGGGTCTTTCTATCCCATTACAATTGCTAATGCCGACAAGTTATCAATCCATCAATAGCACTTATCTCACATATAATTACAGCCACAATAATAACGGTTACTCGACACATAATGCGGGGATTGCTGGTACATTATTGGAAGACAATACCCTTAATTACAGTGTTCAACAAGGTTATAGCAATCAAGGTGGAAACTATACAGGTAGTGCGGCGTTGGGTTATCAAAGTCGCTATGGCAATTTAAATGCTAGCTATAACTATCATCAAGATGCTCAACAAATTAACTATAGCCTCGCTGGAGGTATGCTACTCCATAGTGGCGGATTAACCTTAAGCCAACCCTTAAGCGCTAATGCCATTTTAGTAGATGCTCGTAATACTGCGGATGTACCGATTGATAATGCGACAGGGGTTTATACTGACTGGCGAGGGTTTGCCGTTATTCCCTATGCTACTGCTTATCGACAAAATCGAGTGGCATTAGACACAACCGCATTACCCGATAATGTTGAAATTGAGCAAAACATTAAGCAAGTGATCCCAACACAAGGCGCCGTCATTAAAGTTCAGTTTGATGCTAAAAAAGGGTATCGCTTATTACTGACGCTACAACACCAAGGTCGCCCACTCCCTTTTGGGGCAATAGCAACTGATAAACAAAATCATCTGTCCGGTATTGTTGGCGATGATGGCTTGCTCTACTTATCGGGTGTCCCTGATTCAGGAAAATTAGAGATCCGCTGGGGGCATAATGCCTCTCAATACTGTCAAGTGAACTATCAATTACCCGCCACTCAACTTGATGAACCTTTTGTGAAAATGACACAGGAGTGCCAATAATGCACAAATTAATGCTTATTGTAGCGTTGTCATTACTGTTTACCACTAAGGGATCTGCTTACGATACATTGGTACACATTAATGCCAGAGTAACAGGAAACACATGTACGGTAGAGACAAACTCAAAACGTATTACCGTAAAATTAGGCCAAATCGCCACAAAAGATTTTATTTCTACGACGATAACGCAACAACGTACGCCTGTTATCCCTTTTAGTATTAAATTAGTCGATTGCCAACCTGAAGCCAGTGCTGTGAAGGTCAGTTTTAATGGTCGTGCCGATCCTATTGATAACGCCTTACTCGCCATTGATGCAACGGGTGCCAAGGGAGTTGCCATTTCCATTATGGATAACTCAGGAGCTTCCATCGATATTAACGATAAAAGCCAGTCTTATACCTTATTGCCTAACCAAGATAATACCCTGCAATTTTATGCTCGCTATGTAGCGACTCAACTTCCTGTTCAAGCCGGATCGGCGAATGCAACAGCAACCTTTTTACTGGAGTACCAATAATGACACGCTCTTTTTCTTTCTTCACATTGCTGGTTTCTCTTCTTTGTATCCCGAGCCAAATAGCATGGGCTATTGCAGATCCATTAGTGGTAACCCCTCCACCTATGAATTTTGATGGTGCCGCCGATGGTACTCCCGCAGGAACGCCCATCACGTCAACTTGGATAGGTGAAACCTCTGTCCATAATGGTTTCAAATGTGAGAAGAAATTTTTGCAAAAATGTTGGGTTGAAACCCTCTATGCTAATGCTACTGGTTCAAAAATTAGCGGGATCTACTATTACGAAGGTAGTAATCGTTATCCTGTTTATTCACTCCCCGGAGTTAAAGGTATCGGCTATGCTTTTGGTTTAAAAGATAACAATGATAGTGTTGCTTACGTACCTATTGATGTTGATAACGGTTCGGGTGCAACGGTGATTTATCCTGCAGTAGGCTCTACCGTTAACCATAATGTGGATCGCGTTTCACTGAAAGGCAAAGTCGTCTTTGTGGTGACAGATAAACATCTTGAGACTGGCGTTTATAACATTCCATATACAGTTATCGCCAATACATGGTCTGAATATGGTGGAGGCCATAAAGGCAATAATACCTCTATCGTAGCAATTAACCCCGTCACTATTACTATTAAAGCTCGAGGCTGTACCGTAAATACCAAAAATCTCACCTATGAATTAGGTGATATCTCAATGCGAGATATGGCAGCCATTGGTTCAACATCAAAAAGTCAGGCTAAACCCATCTCTGTTACATGCGATAGTAATGTGCATTTATATGCCAGCATGACCGATCAGTCTACCTATTCTAATAATACAGATATCCTCACACTGACATCAGATTCTGATGCTTCTGGTATTGGTATTCAATTTTTCTTTAATGATAATCCAACTCCCGTGGTGTATGGCCCTGATATCAGTGCGATAGGACAACCTAACCAACGTTTACTCCATATAACAACTTCTAACAACGAAAACTACATATTAAACCTGTCAACTCGCTATATCACGACTGGGACACTAAAACCGGGTAAAGCAAACGGATTAGCCAGTCTCACTTTTTCTTATCAATAATGATTTGAATTTTTAAGGCTGATGAAATGATTGATAGCAGCAAAACGATTAATTTTCGTATAGGACAACGAATACGTCACTTGCGAAAAAATTTAAAATATTCGGGGAAACTATTTGCCAAAGAGTTAGGCATAAGTCAGCAACAACTTTCACGGTATGAACGAGGAACAAATAGGATCAGTATTGAGTTTGTTTATTTAATTACTGAAAAGTTTGATGTTCATATCAGCTATTTCTTACAAAGTAACTATATGATTAATATTGAGCAACAACGAAATATACAAGAAAAAAACAGCCTGCTGATTGCCGAGGCTTGTATAAAAAATGGCACTAATCGCCCTTAACTTAATTATTCTTTCGGTTCAAATACACACTGTCATCTATTTTATCGTTGATTTAATGGTAATGTTCTCTTTTTTCTATACAAAATAAGAAGCCACCGTTTAACGGTGGCTTTTTGGTACTGATAAACTTAATTAACGACCCGCTTTCAGTTTTTGGTAATAGCTTTCGTATAAAACCGTCGCTTCACCCACATCATTTTGCCATTCGCCTTTACTGATAATCTCTTCACTAGGGTAAAGTGAGCTATCTTTTGTGATAGCTTTTGGCAATAATTTTTGTGCCGCTAAATTAGGTGTTGGATAGCCGATATTTTCAGCCACTTTTGCAGCAACTTCAGGGCGTAATAAGAAGTCGATAAGCTTATGCGCACCTTCAACATTTTTTGCATTTGCAGGAATAGCTAAGCTGTCCATCCAGAAGATACCGCCCTCTTTTGGCCATACCAACTCAATAGGAGCACCGGCTTCTCGCGCAATAAATGCAGAGCCATTCCAGATCATCCCTAGATTCACTTCTCCTTGCATATAAGGATTGGCAGGATTATCCGAATTAAAAGCCAGTACATTAGGCATCAGCTTTTGTAACTCTTTATAGGCTTCTTCAATCTGTTTTGGATCTGTGGTATTACCTGAATAGCCTAATTTTAATAAAGCCATTTGGAATACTTCACGTGCATCATCCGTTAACAGTAAACTATCTTTATATTCCGGTTTCCATAAATCAGCCCATGAAGTAATGCTACTTACATCAACTTCATCACTATTAATCCCTATCGCAGTCGCTCCCCAAATATAAGGGATTGAGTAGTCATTTTGAGGATCGAATGATTTATGTAATAAACTTGGGTCAAGATTATCAAAATTACTGAGCTTTGATTTATCAATCTTCTGTAGCATCCCCTCATGACTCATTTTAGAAATAAAATAAGTTGAAGGAACCACCAAATCATAAGCACCGTCTTTATAGGTTTTTAATTTGGTATACATGCTTTCGTTAGATTCGTAGGTGGAGTAAATCACCTTAATCCCAGTCTCTTTTGTAAACTGTTCCAGCAATCCTGGCGGTACATATTCCGTCCAGTTATAGAAATAGATTGTCTTACCATCATCAGCCGATGCTGTACCAATACTTAATGCCATTACACTGGCAGCAAGTACAGAGGACCACTTTTTCATTTAGGCTTCCTTCAGTGGTTGATGCGTTAATATCAAATAGGCGTAACGCCTACCTCCAACAGATTTGGTCATCAAGACCGTAAAAAGTGCGAGAAACTCGCACTAATACTTTTAAATTACGCTTTGCCAGTTCTATCTCGTAAGATCAACTGACTAATTAATACTAATACTAATGATAGCCCTAAAAGGATGGTTGCCAGTGCATTCACTTCCGGTGAAACACCTACTTTTACCATTGAGTAAATTTTTAATGGTAAAATTTCATAGCTTGGTCCAGTCACAAAAGAAGAGACAACCACGTCATCCATCGATAACGTAAAGCTTAATAGCCAACCCGAGGCTACTGCCGGCATCGCTAATGGCATAATGATTTTACGTAAAATAGTAAATTCACCCGCCCCTAGATCCTTAGCGGCTTCAAGCATTTTGACATCAAAACCACTGAGTCGCGAATAGACCGTGACCACCACAAAAGGCAGACAAAAGGTAATATGCGACACCAGTAATGACCAAAACCCTAAGGAAATGCCTAATAGCATAAATAAAACCAATAATGAAATCGCCATCACAATATCTGGCGACATCATCACCACAAACAGCATACCACCAACAAACTTTTTACCACGAAAACGATAACGATAAAGCGCCACCGCAGCCAATGAACCAATCAACGTCGCAAAGGTTGCTGAGGTGACTGCCATCGTTAATGAATGCCCTGCAGCTTGTAGCAGGCTGTCATTATTTAATAAAATGGTATACCAGTCAGTGGTAAAGCCTTTCCAGTTGATCCCGAAACGTGATGAGTTAAAAGAGTTAACTATCAGAATGATAATCGGGATATAAAGATACGCGTAAATGATGGACATAAATCCACCCCGCAATAACCGTCCTATCATTCTATTTCTACCTTCTTATGCAGTAGTTTTACGGCTCGGTAATACACAAATAGCATTAACCCCATCACCAGTGTTAAACAGATACTGGTAGCTGCCCCAAATGGCCAGTCGCGAATATTTAAGAATTGGCTCTTTATTACGTTACCAATAAGTAGGTTTTTCGCGCCCCCCATTAAATCCGCCACAAAGAATAAGCCCATGGCAGGTAACATTACCAATAAACAACCTGCGATGATCCCCGGCATAGTTAATGGGATAATAATACGAATAAAGGTCTGTAATTTATTCGCACCGAGATCTCGAGCCGCTTCCAAACAGGGTTTATCCAGTTTTTCAATGCTGGAATAGAGTGGCAGAACCATAAAAGGTAATAAAATATAAACCAACCCTAATACTACCGCCTCTGGGGTATAAATGATCCTTAGCGGTTTATCGATAAGCCCTATCCACAATAGAAACTCATTAAAATAGCCTTTCGTACTGAGAAAAATCTTTAACCCATAAATACGAATAAGTGAGTTAGTCCAAAAGGGAACTATTAATAAAAACAGCAGTAATGGTTGTATTTTCTTAGGCATTTTTGCCAGAAAAAAAGCAAAAGGATAACCTAATATTAAACAAGCTAAGGTCGCTACCAATGCCATATTAATAGAGTGCAGTAATACTTCTGCATACATTGGATCAAATAAGCGATAATAGTTATCGAGTGTAAAAACCATCTCGACTAAATTCGCATCATCACGGGTTAAAAAACTGGTGGCGATGATCATGATATTCGGTAAGAAGACGAACACCATTAACCAACCCACAACACCAGTAATAACGATGTTTTGAAATAGTTTACGTGTTTTCTTCATCAGCCAGCACGACCTCCCAGCTCTCAACCCAAGTTACCGCTATCTTTTGGTCTAACGAGTGATCAACATCCGGATCATCTTCATTAAAGAATTCACTCACCATCACCATCTTGCCATTTTCCATTTCAACAACAGAATCTAGAGTCATGCCTTTATAGTTACGTTCACGAACATAACCGATAAGTCCCGGAAGGTTTTCAAGATCGTGTATCTCTTCAACGCGCAGATCTTCTGGTCTGAGTAACACTTTCAGTTGCTGATTTTGAGTAACAGGTAATTGCGTATAAATATCGCATTCGTGCCCTTCAACATCCGCTCTAATACGTGTCTCATCAATACGATGTAGGACACGTGCATCAAAGATATTGATTTCACCTATAAATTGCGCAACGAATAAGTTAGTTGGCTCTTCATAAATTTCTCGAGGCGTGCCATCTTGCTCAATACGCCCTTCTTTCATGACCACGATCCTATCTGACATAGTCAGTGCTTCTTCCTGATCGTGGGTGACGAAAATAAAGGTGATCCCCAGTTTTCGTTGTAAGGCTTTTAGCTCATTTTGCATCTGCTTACGTAATTTGTAATCCAGAGCAGACAATGATTCGTCTAACAACAATACCTTCGGCTTATTGACCACCGCCCGTGCAATCGCGACCCGTTGCTGTTGACCACCAGAAAGGTGAGCAGGACGGCGTTGGGCAAAGTCCTCCAGTTGCACCATACGTAACGCTTCCATAACGCGACTATTGATCTCTGCAGCAGGTGTTTTCTGCATACGTAGACCAAAAGCCACATTTTCAAATACGGTCATATGGGGAAACAGGGCATAACTTTGGAAAACGGTATTTACAAAACGCTGTTCTGCTGGAATATGGGTAATATCCTGTCCATCTAGGATAATTTGTCCATCATCCGCGTCTTCTAAGCCCGCAATTAAACGTAATACCGTCGTCTTACCACAGCCTGAAGGGCCGAGTATGGTTAAAAACTCGCCATGGTTGATAGTCAGATCGAGGCGGGAAATGATTTGTTTTCCGTCGAAACCTTTACTTAAGGATTTTAATTCGACTAGTGGTGTCAGAGATGTTTTCTCAGTCATTTAAGGTAATACTCTATCCCGAAGAATAATGCAGATAGAACCGCCGCCGGAAAAGACTGTGTGAGCTGCCGGAGCAGTATGCTCCACAGAAGCCCAAAACCAGCAACGCCGTATGTATAGTACAAGGGGCAAATGATAAACGTAGTGAGGTAAAATTGAAAGCAAAAAGGTACATTTCTTATGAAAAACTATTCATTTTTAAGCTTTTCATCATAACTCTAGACTTTGTTATAAAAAACAAAAAATATAATATAA
>NZ_CAWPAV010000182.1:0-7219 GCF_963885725.1 Proteus sp. G4380 | reverse complement strand
TTAACGTAAATTGATAATATTAATTCTATTAATAATAGAAAATAAAGGCATTAATTATAAATAAGCAGATAATAAATATGTTGTATGAAAATGGATAATATCGAAAATATAATTTTATCATATTGAATATGAGATAAGAGGCGATCTTTTCTTACTATTAGATAAAAAACAATATAGTAAGATAAGTGTGTTGTATCAGAGTTAATTAATTTATTTACCCTATACATTTCAATATTCTAAATAAAATTTTGCAATTTAATTGGAATAAAAAGTGTTATTAAAAGGAATTAATATGCAATTAGATGATCACTTTTAATATTAATTAAATCGTTCTGTGTCAGAAATGCTCCCCTCCTTAGGGAGCATTTCACCGATAAAATGTATTGGGTAAAAATTAACTCAAAATATGAGTAATAATGTTATACCCTTGGTGTAGTTCTGTTGAAAGATAAAGATCCACTTAAGTTATTCATGAATTCTATTGTTTTTATTAAATGATAATGATAATAGTTTACTTGACAAAAATACTTTCATTTATATACTAGCATCGGTCTAGTCTACAAGACTCGTAAGCGTTTACGTTAATCAACGCATATAACTTAATTTTTTTACCTTTATGGGTATTCGCCTGTTGTATTGGCGGTTATATGCCGTAGTACACGTTTTTATTGGGGTCTTTTCTATGTTTTTTCAAGATAAAAATAATATTTTGGGTATACCTAAATTGCCACCAAGAGCCATGATTTTTCTGGTTCCGTTTTTCCTATCTTTTGTGATGTGTGGCATTGTTTCTTTTATTAGTACAGCAAAAACAATGGGCTTAAATAGCCTTATGTTTGCACCTTGGTTCTCTTCATGGGGGGTATCTTGGATGATTGCGTTTCCAACTGTTTTATTCGTTTTACCCTTTGCAAGAAAGCTATCACTCTTATTAGTAAAACCACATTAATATTTCATATCCTATAATGCGTTATGACCTAATATGGCATCTAATACCGCTATTTTATTAGATGTTGTATTAGGATCAGCCATTGAAATCTGTTTTTCTTAGCACACTGTGAGATAGGTTATCGCGTTATGTCATTTAATGCGTTAGCCTTATTAAGTTATAGTGATGGTTCATTTAAAACCAGATAGAGGGCAAATAATTATTTTTAATCGTAACAATAAGATAAAAATGATTTTTGTCTCATTGCTTATATAGCAGGAGGCTTTGCATGAGTTTGTTATTTACGCCTAATAAATTAGGACCTCATCAATTAGACAACCGTATTATTGTTGCACCAATGTGCCAATATTCTGCGCAAGATGGAATACCCACATCTTGGCATACAATGCACTATGGGCAATTAGCATTATCAGGTGCCGCTTTAGTGATTATAGAAGCGACGGCGGTAGAGCCTCGAGGTAGAATTAGTTATAAAGATCTCGGATTATGGTCTGAGGAACATGGTCGCGCATTAAAACAGCTTATTAGCGATATAAAACAGCATACTAATGCTAAAATAGGTATACAGTTGGCTCATGCGGGGCGAAAAGCATCAACATCGTTGCCATGGGAAGGTGGAAAATCATTGGCTCCTGATGATGAGAATGGCTGGCAAAAAGTAGCGCCTTCTAGTATTGCTTTTGGTCAATATCATCAGCCTCAAGCATTAACAATTGATGAGATTGAAAAGATAAAAAACGCATTTGTTGAAGCAGCTAAAAGAGCTGAGTCAGCAGGTATTGATGTTATTGAGATACATGGTGCTCATGGTTATTTACTGCATGAATTCTTATCACCATTATCAAACCATCGCACCGATCAGTATGGCGGTGATTTTAATAATCGTAGTCGCTTGTTAATTGATGTTTTTACTGCAGTCAAAAAAGCAGTCTCTGACAAAATGTGTGTGGGAGTAAGAATATCGGCGACTGATTGGGTTGAGGGAGGATGGGATCTGGAAAGTTCTATCGCATTAACTCAACATCTTGAAGATCTCGGTTGCCACTATATTCATGTTTCTTCCGGTGGCTTATCAGACAAACAAGCCATCAAGCTAGGACCTAATTATCAGGTTCCTTTTGCTCAAGCCATCTATAATGAAACACAATTACCCGTAATTGCGGTTGGATTAATTACAGAGCCAGAGCAAGCAGAAGCTATTTTACTGACTGAACAAGCTGATTTTATCGCATTAGGCAGAGGAATACTTTATGATCCTCGTTGGCCTTGGCATGCGGCTGAAAAGTTAAAGCAGACCATTAAAGTCGCTCCGCAATATTTGCGTTGTGCGCCACATGGTAGTAAAGATTTTTTTAAATAGCATAGTTGATAGCTAGAAGATAATGTATTTTTAAAACCACAGAGTTGCTGGAAAAATAGTTAACAAGTTGCAACTTTGTGGTTTTTCTATGTCACATTATTATAGATATTCATAATAATGGTGAAGGAGTGTAAGGAATGGATAAGGTTCAAAATCCGTTATTGTTACAACCACGGATTGCTTAGTCATGATGTGTTTTGGAATGCGGACACATCATCAAAGAATGCAGCATTCTTTGATGGCTCATTAATTTATAGCGAGTCATAGTATGAACACGAAACATTGGTCACGTGTCGAATATTTACACGAAACAGTAAAAAATAAGAATATTATTATTAAAGGTCAGCATAGCTATTACAGTGATTGTTGGGATAATGGCTTTGAAGCATCTGTAGTGCGTTACCTTTATGGCGATGAATTTAGCCTTCAGTGGGAACCTTTATGGGAAATCGATAAATTATATATCGGTGACTATGTTTGTATTGGTGCTGAAGCGGTTATTTTGATGGGGGGCAATCATACTCATCGTATGGATTGGTTTTCTCTTTATCCATTTTTAGACAATATTAAAGAAGCCTATATTGGTAAAGGTGATACTTATATTCACGATGGTGTATGGATAGGTATGCGGGCAATGATTATGCCTGGCGTTACTATTGGTGAAGGGGCTATTATCGCAGCAAATAGTGTAGTGACAAAAGATGTTGCTCCTTATAGTATCGTTGGTGGAATACCGGCTAAGCATGTTAAATACCGCTTTGAACCAAAAGTGATAGAGCAACTTTTATCTTTAAATATTTATAGTTGGTCAGAGAAAAAGTTTGCCGCATTAAAACCTTATTTATGCCAAGCTTCAATTGATAAGCTGTTAACTGCTCATACGCAATATAACCAAGATATGAAATAGAACTAAAGCCTTTAATAATATTGTTATTAAAGGCTTTTTGTTGACTACCATTGTCTTATCTAATTACATATAAACGGCCTTTATATCGACAGATATTGATGGGGTGTTTACATAGCAAAAATTAATTATTATTGATATTTTTATGAGGAAACGATGATCTATCTGCATTCTGGTGGCGGTGACTCCGCTAAACAACAAAGAGTTAATCAAGCCGCAACAGATAAAGCGCAACAAATTGCCCAAGATCAGCAATCTTTACTCTATACCATCTCCTCAGAGAGTGATTTTCCGACGACGGTTGAAAATATCGGCGCTATTTTATTAATTGAGCCCAGTATTGAATTAGCTCTAGAGGTGTGTCGCCGTTATCAATCATCAACAGAGATAGTGATGGCTGAAAGTGCAATCACGGGGGCAAAGTTGACTGTATGCCAAATTGAATTTGAAGTGATAAAAATTTGTGTTATTTAACGGCTAAAGTTGTTGCAACGTCTTCCTGTTATCCACATTAACTGTGGATAACTCTTGCTTTACATGTGAGTAATCAATTTACCCATTGATTTTATTTGATATTTTCATGTGATTGAAAAGTATCCACAAAGATTTATCTGATCAAATAAAATCGGACGATATTAATTAACCCACAGCATAATAAAATCTGTCGTTTTTAATTTGAAGAATAAAACGACAGATTAGCGGTTATAAAAGCGATGGTTTATCGAATAAAGGGGTTGGCTTACCATGCTCATCAACGGCAACAAAATTGAATTGGCCGTGGATCACTTCTTCTCGTCCTTCGGCATACATATCTTCGAGAAAAATAGAAACATTTACCGTTAGACTGGTACGCCCGATACGTATTACCTCACCAACTAATTCAATAATGGTGCCAGAAGGAATAGGGTGATTAAAATTAATTTTCTCTGTAGAAACTGTCACTAAACGTTTACGGCAAAAGCGCGTAGCGGTAATAAAAGAGACTTCATCCATCCATGCTAATGCCGTTCCGCCAAAGAGTGTGGAGTGATGATTGGTGGTGGTTGGAAAAATAACTTTAGAGACGCGGGTGATTGAGTGTTTAATTTTATCTTGCAACTCTAGAGATAAATCCGTTGTGGACATAATAAAACCTTATCTTTCTATACAGTAGGGATGATCCTAAAGTATAAAATAGAGAAAAATGAAAGCAAAGGAGAGGAATAGATGATATTCCTCTTTAATTTTAAAAGGTTATTTCACCGGTTAAAAATAGTACAGCATCACCAGTAAGCAATAAGCGCTCTTGTTTGAGTTCACACTGTATATTGCCTCCCCTCGCGGAAACTTGTCTGGCATTTAATTTATCTTTGTTTAATTTTTTTGCCCAAATTGGTGCTAATACACAATGTGAAGTGCCAGTTACCGGATCTTCATTAACCCCTTTACGTGGTGCAAAAAAGCGTGAAATAAAATCAAAAGGCGCATGACCTTTCGCCGTCAATATTACACCGGGAAGTGGTAGTTGTGTTATAGCATTAAAGTCAGGTTGATAATCAATAACCTTGTTAGGATCAGCCACAAAGCAGGTATATCTGTCGTGAGATTGCCAAACTTCTTCAATATCTATGTTTAGTGCCGCTTCTAATGACGGTTTTATGGTTGGATTTAATGATGCAGGTACTTGAGGAAAATCGAGAGTAAAACTTGAGGAGTGACAAGATACCGTGAGTTCTCCAGACAGAGAATGGAATTTAAAGCTTGTCGCAGGTGCTTTGTTAATCGTTTTTAATACAAAAGCCGTAGCTAAAGTCGCATGACCACATAGGGGAACTTCTACTTTAGGCGTAAACCAGCGAATATGATTGGCAACTAAAAAAGCCGTTTCAGGTAAACCAATCTCATTAGCTAATTTAAGTAGTGTGTCATCGGGTAGCCATTTATCTAACAAAATAACCGCAGCCGGATTTCCGGAAAAAGGTGTTGAAGTAAAAGCGTTAACATAATAAATGGGAAGCGTGTTCATAAAGTACCTTAATCGGAAAGAGGAAGAAGAAACAATTTAGCAGAGCAAAACAGTGATAAAAAGTGGCTGGAAGTAAAAATAAGAAGTAGGGGATTGAGTAGGAGATTTGTTTACAGAGGGGAAAATCAATAAAAAAGCCATATCATTATTTGATATGGCTTTATGAGAGAGGCTGGCTAATTATGCTTGCGCATTCTCTTTATCATCTGCACTTTGTAACAGTTTACGCACAGGAATAATTAATGCTGCAAGAACAACGGCACAAATAACCAATGCTATAGAGACGTGAGAGAAGAAATCAGGCATAACATCAAGTTTATCAGGACGAATATTTCCACCCATTAAACCTGCGGCTAAGTTACCTAATGCACTCGCACAGAACCATAAACCCATAACCTGTCCACGCATTCTTGCTGGCGCTAAAATGGTCATCGTCGCAAGTCCTATAGGGCTTAAACATAATTCACCTAGGGTCAGCAATAAAATACTGGAAATTAACCATAATGGTGAAACACCGCTACCTGTTGCAAGCACGCTTTCAGAGGCGTACATCATGACGGTAAAGCCACCTGCAGCGAATAAAATACCAATCACAAATTTGCTCATGCTACTTAAATTCATATTGTTGCGTGCTAGCATTGGCCATAACCAGCTAAATACAGGGGCAAGAATAATAATAAATAGCGCATTGACTGACTGGAACCAAACCGCAGGGATCTCAAAGCCCATAAAATTTAGATCAGTATAGTCGTTAGCAAATAAGTTAAATGAGGTTGGTTTTTGTTCGAATGCAGACCAGAACAGTGCCGCTGAAACTAATAATAGGAAGCAAACAAACAGGCGAGAACGGTCACTACTACTTAATCCTGCAAATAGGAATAAATAGATAAAATAGGCGATAACACTGCCGGAGATCACATAAACCATAAAATTGGCAACAATAACCGGATTAAATGGAATAGTGCCTGAAATAATTAAACCAACAATGGCAATTAATATCACAGCAAGTGCTAATACCCATTGTCCGACATTACGACGCACAACAGTAGGGCGATCCCAACTTGAATCTAAGCCAACTTCTTTATCAAAGCGACGCATTGTCGGTACGGCATAAAAGCGGAAGATCAGTAGTGCAACTAGCATACCAATACCACCAATACCAAAGCCCCAATGCCAGCCATAATCACGGACTAAGAAACCGGTGATCAGTGGTGCGATAAACGAGCCCATATTGATCCCCATATAAAACAAGGAGAAACCACCATCGCGGCGTGTATCATCTTTTTTATACAGGGTTCCCACCATAACAGTGACACAGGTTTTAAATAGGCCTGTACCTAATACGATAAGCAATAAGCCGATAAAAAATAGGTTCTGAGACCAAAACGCTGAAAGTGCGATAGAAAGGTGCCCTAATGCAATAAAGATAGAGCCATACCAAACCGCAAGACGTTGTCCCAACCAATTATCAGCCAGCCAACCTCCTGGCAATGATGTTAAATAAACACCACCAGCAAAAATTCCCACAATAGCAGATGCCTGCTCTCGAGGAATATCCATACCACCTTCATAAACGGTTGCAGCCATAAATAGGATTAATAATGGGCGAATACCGTAGAAAGAAAATCTCTCCCACATTTCTGTGAAGAACAGAGAGCTTAAAGGGTATGGATGGCCAAAAAAGGTTCGGCTTGATTTTGAGTGAGTAGATTGCATCTTAAATTCCCAAAAAAAACCTTTGCAGGTCGTTTGCAAGTAAAAAGAACAAAATATCAGTAGGAGGCAATACAGAATTATTTCATTCTGTTATCAATTGCCACTACATTTAATTAATATATTTTTAACACACTTTTAGTGAATTTCAGTGACTAAAAGCATATTTAATACTTTATAAACCATTTTTTAGTGCAAAAGTCGATAAAAATCTCATTTTGCAATAGTTAACCTTGCAATTTTTTGAAAAAAAAGGACAAGAAAAAGTAAAGAGGTGTAAACATGGTG
>NZ_CAWPAV010000181.1:0-7629 GCF_963885725.1 Proteus sp. G4380 | reverse complement strand
ATAACTATCTTCGGTTGGATTAATTATTAAACTTAAATTATTAACAAAGGGAATACTCGTTGTGATAAAATCAATATCACCATAAGCCGTTTTTATTTTATAGTCATCAATATCAACGTAAGCAAATTCTCGTTTTAATAATATTCTGGCAATATGTTCTTTTAATATAAAAGAGTATCCCGCTTGAATAACTACGCCTATTTGTTCATTTTGGTAATAGATTGCATCGCCTTGTAAAATTGCAGCATTCTGAGGCATATTAATTATTCTTGCGCCCACTATTTTCTGATCTACCCCATTATCGGCACGTTGTTTTATTGCATCTTGACCAATAAATGCATCTTTATCGTAACTAATCGCCCATTGCATCTGTAACTCAATAGGACAGCGACTAAAAGGATTAATCACTTGAGGCTCCCAACAAGGATTTTCTAGTCGTATATTTTTTAAATCATCAACCCCGCCAATCTTTAAATCAAATTTCTCAGATAAAGTGCATAAATGTCGCCAAATAGACATTAACTTCTCTTCATCTCCCATAATGTGATAACAATATTCACCGTGTTTACCAACACGCATAGTAATGACATCTTCATCAACATACATAAACTCATGAAAAGGTAATCCAATAATATCCATACCGACGATTTCAGATAAAATTTCCCAAGCATAGGGGCCTTCTAGACAGATCATACGCCAATCTGGAGTAAGAGAAGCGATAGCATCAATTTGGTAGCATTCACCCCGTTCATCTTGCTTATCTAATACTTTTTTTATCTGCTGGCATATGGCATCACTATTCATCCACTCTGAAATTAAAAAATAGTGTTCATTATCACATAGTACATAGGCATCACTTATTATTTTCCCTTCTTTATCTAGCAACAATGTATAAAGTAGTTGTTCATCACGAATAGATGAAATGTCTGCAGAAATAAGATAATTGAGTAACCGCCAAGCATCTTCACCAGAAATTTTCACCATGCCATAATGAGAAAAGTCTGTCATTAATATGCTATTTCTTACCGAGAAATAAGCCTCATGTTCATTAGTATAACGTTTGGGAAGTGTCACTCCATTATATTCACCGAATAATACATTCGCTTTATTTTCCATTTCAAAGTATTTCATAACATCTCCAATAAATAAAAATGATATAACTTAATTATTATTACTCTCATTTTTTTCTTGTTTTTCTCGCTGTTTATTTAAAATAAAGGTTGTTAGGCTATTTATTGTTCTCATATAAGAAGGATCATCACCTTCTGTAACTTGAATATTAAATTCATCATTAAGAAAGACAATTATCTCTGTGGCATCAACAGAATCTAATTTTAAACCACTACCAAATAACGGAGTATCATCATCAATTTGATTAATACTCTTATTTAAATTGAGTCGTTCAATAAGCCCTTCTTTGACTCGCTTTAACATTTTTTTTCTTTGTTCAATTTTTTCATTTAACTTATCGTCATTTTCCATACTATTAATATCCTAATTTTTATTTTGTTCAGAGTGATTATATTCTCTGAAATTAACTATGGTGCCATTAGCAATGATTTTCTTTCCCACTCTTGCCTCAACAGAATAGTGTTTAAAATTGCTTTTATCAGAAAATAATAGAATGCTTGTTATCTCTATGGTATCTCCTGGGTAAGCAGCATTTTTATACCTTAAATTTTGTGAAGCCAATACACCGGAAACTTTTCTTCGATGCTGAATTAAAATTCGTTCTGATCTCGGCTCATTAAGGGCTTTGGCTATTTCTTTAAATGTATTTAATTCAATATTGTGTTCTATTTTATAAATTGAACAAAAGTCATCAATAAAAGATAAATACTCACTCGTTTGACCAAAGATTTCCGCCACCATAACCCCTGGCATAACAGGATCGGTTGGAAAATGTCCTAATAAATAGGGATCATTAAAGGTGACATGTTTAATCGTTTTGATAATAGGTTTTTCACTAGGGACAAAATCGACAATCCTATCAACCATAATGGTCGGTTGTCGCCATGCCCCTAATTTTAAAAATAGTGTAGGAGGCAATAACGATTGATTATAGAGACTCATAAGGGTTACCTCTCATCGCATTACCATCCCACCATCAACGATTAATGTTTGCCCAACAATATAGCTCGATGCCTCGGAGCTTAAAAATACAATGGTATTGGCAACTTCAGCACTTGCTCCCAATCGTTGTAATGGAATAACCGATTTAATATGACGTACGACTTGGCGTGACACTTTTTTGACCATGTCAGACTCAATCATACCCGGTGCCACCGCATTGACTCGAATTCCTTTACCTGCCAACTCTGCAGCCAACGTATGAGTAAAACCTATAATTCCAGCCTTAGCGGCGCTATAGTTACTTTGCCCAATACTTGGAACAATCCCTGCAATAGAAGCAACATTAATAATGGTCGCTTTTTCTGCCGATCTTAATAAAAGCAATAACTGTTTAGTAAATTGACAAGTTCCTAATAAATTGGTTTTAATAACATATTCAAATTCACTTATATTTATAGCAGAAAATAATTCATCTTTAATCACACCTGCATTGTTGATTAATATATGAATAGCATTAGCATATGCCTTTAGTTTATCTAAAAAATCATGAATTGATTTATCATTATTGATATCACATTGTAATATATGTAAGCAGTGACAATATTCACTCTCTTTTTTTAGCTTATCTAAGTTATTTCTATTTTGGTGATATAATGCATAAACATGACACTGCTGTTCAAGGTATTTCTGGCAAATTGCAATACCTATATCACCATTAGCTCCTGTAACAATCACATTCTTATTCTTTAGATCAGAATATATAAACATAATAAAACACCTATAAAAGCATCAATTAAAAATTGCAACAGCGACAGCATAATGATCACAATGAGAAATACTTAATAATGATTGGGTTATTTTTTTCTGCTTTAATAAATTAGAAAAATGGCCTGTAAAAAAATAACAAGGTGCGCCATATTCATCATGCCTTATTTCAATATCATGAAATAAAATTCCCAAACGAAATCCTGTACCTATTGCTTTTACAGCGGCTTCTTTAGCAGCCCAAAACCCTGCAACACGATGATAATTTTCATGAATTCTACCGATACTGTTTCTTTCATATTCAGTTAATAATCGCTGAGTTAACGGTTCACCACTTCTACATATTGCAATAGCCACCTTTTTTATTTCTATAATATCAGTTCCTATTCCCATATTATTTCATACTCAAGATGGTGTATCCTTTGATCTATGAGCGACAAAATATCGCTCATAGATAGGCTAAAATGTTATTTATTTAACGGCCCGACAACTTTACCTTTATTAGTAAAAGTGCCTTTATTATCGATAGTAATACTTTCTCTACCAACAATAATACCTGATTTTTCATTAGTAATATTCTCACCAGAAATAGTCGTGTCTTTTATTGAATTAAGAATACCGCGATTAATAATATTTCCTGTCACACCTAATTCGAAACTATTTTTACCTGACATAATACTATTGCTGGCATTGGTATATTTACCATTTATATTTACACGTAAATGTTCTACACCAGAAATGACGCCATTGTTTTCAAAATCACGATTAACCGTCACTTCAGTATCACCACTCGACGCAATAACACCTTTTAAGGTATTACTTTCAACCGAACCTGTACTGTTATTTTTCAGTGTATCGGTTTGTAGTGTTAATTTATCCTTGCCAAACAATGTGCCTTGTGAATTGGTAAAGGTGCTTGTCACTACAGAGGCATTTTTATGTGATGCAATAGTACCACTGGTATTATCAACAGAGGTGAATTTAAGCTCCATATCCCCATTTTCTGTTACAATACGTCCTTTATTACTCACTAATTTATTACCGCTTAATTTCATTTCTCCTTTACTAATTAATCCCCCTTTCTGATCAGGTTGCCCCAGATAAAAGCCCATTTCTGTTTTGAAATCTAAACTGCTGTTATTCGTCAGTTCTGGTGTATCAATCTCTAATTTCTGTTCAGTGATCACAAATCCTGATGTGTTATTAAATTTATCTGTTTTAAAATAAATAGCGTCTCCTTTAATAACACCTTTATTATTATTTATATAAGGCGCACTGATGGTGACGCTATCGCCTTCTAAGTAAAAAACACCAAAGTTATTATCTAATGTCTGGGAGAAAGTCACATTAGCACCGGTTTTAGATGCTAAGCCACCATAGAGGTTTTTGATCTTATCACTACTAAATGTCAAGTACCCCCCTGATTTTATATGTCCCCATTTATTGGTAATGTCGCCTTTGTTAGTGAAGTTCATATCGCCATCGGTGGCAATAATCGCTTGGTCATTATTCAGTCCAGCAATATTAACTGTCATACCATCCAGACCACTAAGAATACCTAATGAATCATCGCTAGCAGTATCTGCAGTCATGCCGGTATTTTTCAGCGCCTTACCATTAGTATCAATTTCAACACGAGTAACTGAGCGTAGGCGGCTATGGGTATTATTCATTGCGCCACTATTAATACTAATATCCCCTGACGCATCAATATAAGCATCAATATTATTGAAGTCTTTTAGGTTAGTATTAATATCAATGACACTTTTAGAATTGATTTGACCCTCTTTATTATTAAATAAGCCACTATTAATCTTAATACCATTAGTAGCAGAAATACCGACGCCTTCACCGACCGTTGCAGTATTCGTTATTGGTTTACCGTTTGTCTGAATATCTAATTTATCTTTACTTGCAATATAGGAGGCATTGTTTTTAAATTCACCACTATTGATAGTTACATTTCCATCCGCAGAAATATTACCACCAGAGATATTATCAACTTTCGTTTCTTTTGTTTCTATTGAGATAGTTTTAGTACTTTGTATTTCACCAGTACTATTTGTAACACCTTTATCGAAAGCAAAATAGATATCCCCCTCAGATAAGAAGTTACCTTTATTATTATCAAGTGCACCGCTATGAATAAGCTCGATCCCTCCCCCAGCAGTTTCAACATTACCATTATTTTTCAGTGGTGAGTTAGCTTCAGTACCTATAAATTTTAGCGATGAGCTTCTCACTCCTGCATTCTTGACTATCTGCAAACTATATTTACTAGCAACGCCTGTTGGCTTTTGTGCAACCACCGTATTATCTTGTGCTTTAACTTCATTAGCGCCAGTTATCACATTCATATTAATACCAGATGCATCAAGAGGCGATTCAATAGAAACATTGCGGGCAATTAAATCAATCTGTTGCGCACTTTTATCAAAAGTGGCATTACCTTTAACAGTAATATTCCCTTTTTCCACTTTATAACTATCAACGGTATCAT
The DNA here is from genome assembly GCF_963885725.1 of Proteus sp. G4380. NCBI lineage: Bacteria > Pseudomonadati > Pseudomonadota > Gammaproteobacteria > Enterobacterales > Morganellaceae > Proteus > Proteus sp. G4380. Next base: position 2,291 of record NZ_CAWPAV010000181.1, on the reverse strand, counting down.
TTTGTGTATTCACTTTCCCAGTAGTCAACACAACACGGTCAGCACTAAGAAAGTTACAGCTACTACAAATAATTCCAGCAGGATTAGATAAAATAACCCGTGCTTTTGTTCCGGCCACCTCAACAGGGCCATTTAACGTAATGGCTTTTTTAGCATTAACCTCAAGAGTAATCTCTTTTGCCGCACCGCTAGATAAATTACTATTACCGTCAATATGCCCCGATAATTGAGTATCAGCACCATCAGGACTATTATTTAATATTAACCCTGCTTCAGAAACATCAAAACTGGTTAATGAATTACTGGAATAGCCATTAATCGCTGCGGCAATATTAAGAATATCAACACTACTATTTTTTTGCTGTTGTTGCACAACAATATGAGCAGACGGATCAGCTTGTACTACTGTCGCCATATTTAACGTTGATAATACAGAGAAAACTAATAAATTAATTTTAAAAGAAACAATTTTTTTCCTATTCATTATAATTACCTTATATTAAGCACAAAAGTTAATTAAATAATAAGATCTCTCTTTATTTAAAAGATCTATTAAGCACTAACAGGTGACAAATAAAATATAAAACAAAAAATCGATTGAAATTTACTGGTGAGTTAACTTTAGAGAAATATATTTATTTGGCAATAGGAAAGCATATTCATAATTAATTAGATCCCGAACTAAATAAAATGAAAACAATATAAATAATTACTCTGATAAAAATAATACCAATAGAGATATCATTTTATTTCCAATAACAAGTCTTATTACTATAGGTATTAATGCTTAATTAAAACCTATACCTCCTTTATCTCTACAACACTTTTTCGTGATATGTTCGTCTTAAAACGCAATCGATTACTTTTTAGGTGCAGTTTCTAATTTATTTGTGTAGGATAAAGCGAAAAACATTTTTTTTTGGGATCTTTTGTCTATGAGCATGTCATCATCAAATTCTGCTCCGCAGAGTTTGCTCCAACGCCTGTTTAAACTTCAGGAACACGGCACCACGGTTCGCACAGAACTGATCGCCGGTGTCACCACCTTTTTAACCATGGTTTACATTATCTTTGTTAACCCACAAATTCTTGCTGCAGCCCATATGGATATTAAAGCAGTGTTTGTTACTACCTGCTTAATTGCCGCGTTCGGTAGTATTTTAATGGGACTGGTGGCTAATCTACCTATCGCCGTCGCACCCGCGATGGGTCTAAATGCCTTTTTTGCCTTTGTCGTAGTAGGAGCGATGGGGTATTCATGGCAAGTGGCCATGGGCGCTATTTTTTGGGGCGCAGTAGGTCTCTTTTTGCTTACTCTCTTTCGTATACGCTATTGGATAATAGCGCATATTCCGCTTAGTTTACGTGTTGGGATCACCAGCGGTATCGGTCTGTTTATTGCCATGATGGGCCTAAAAAACTCTGGGATCATTATTCCTAACAACGACACCATTGTGACTATCGGTAATTTTGCCTCCCACAATGTGTTATTAGGTGCTCTAGGCTTTTTTATTATCGCCATCCTTGCGGCTCGTAATATTCATGCGGCAATCTTAATATCGATTATTATCACTACAGTGATTGGCCTGTTATTAGGGGATGTTCAATATCAAGGTATCTTTGATATCCCCCCTTCTATTGCTCCCGTTGTAGGGCAGGTTGATATTGTTGGCGCATTAGATATTGGCTTGTCTGGGGTTATCTTTGCTTTTATGTTGGTTAACTTATTTGACTCATCCGGTACATTAATTGGTGTCACCGATAAGGCGGGTTTAACAGACGATAAAGGTAAATTCCCACGGATGAAACAAGCGCTCTATGTAGATAGTTTAAGTTCTGTCGCAGGCTCCGCCATGGGGACATCATCTGTTACCGCATTTATTGAAAGTACCTCGGGTGTTTCTGTTGGTGGTCGTACCGGATTAACTGCAGTTGTGGTCGGTATTCTTTTCTTACTCGCCATTTTCTTATCACCACTGGCTGGAATGGTGCCAAGCTACGCTACCGCAGGGGCATTAATTTACGTCGGGGTGCTGATGACCTCCAGCTTAACGCGCGTAAAATGGGATGATTTAACTGAATCCGTACCAGCGTTTATTACCGCCGTGATGATGCCATTTAGCTTTTCTATCACCGAAGGTATCGCCCTTGGCTTTATCGCCTATTGTGTGATGAAAGTGGGTACTCTACGCTGGAAAGAAATTAATCTCTGTGTGGTGATCGTTTCACTGTTATTTATTCTAAAAATATTATTAATTGATACTCATGTCATTGATTTAAATAATTTATTT